>CAIWRU010000222.1 GCA_903915155.1 uncultured Mucilaginibacter sp. | reverse complement strand
AGCAAGGTTATAATAGTCGCTTAGCATTGCCGCATTATCGGTAGTTTGAAGTAATTTATTTTGTAAAATACCTATAGCTTCATCGCTCCTGCCCAAGTATAACAATGAAAAAATGTAATCAACGGACTTTTTACTGGTATCTAATTGTATCACTTTATTAAAATCGCTTATAGCCAGTTGCTTATTATCTTTCTTTTTCAAATAAACCTTTCCTCTGTAGTAATATGACGATGAATAGGTCGGATCATGTTCAATCGCCTTAGTGCAATCGTCAACCACTTTATCAAACTGGTTCAAAAAATATTCGTTATTCGCAATATTAAAATATAGCAAAGCCAGTACATTGTTTTGGGTCGAGAAGAAAGCCTTAAGCTTCTCGAACACATCTATCCCTTTTTGGTACTCCGCATTTTGGGTATAAGCATTGGCCAGGTTAAAATAAGCCAGCCTGTTATCAGGATTCATGGCAATAGCTGTCGAATCATCTTCAATTGCCTTTTGGTTCAAGTTTTGGCCCAGTTCATTAATGGCCCGGTCATCATACAGCTTTGATAAATTTTCCTTGTCGCCCGGGTAAAAACTCATGGCTTTGGTATAATCTGCTGTAGCCAATTCATAATCGCTGTTTAAATGATAGCTTGCCGCCCTGTTCCAGTATGCGATGCCGTTACCGGCAAAGGCCTTTATGGCAAGCGTATAGTCATTTATAGCATCTTTTAATTTTTTTGCACTTCTTCGTGCATCGGCACGTTTGGTAAATAATACCGATACCTGCTGATCATCTGGATTTTTGATATTTTCCATTGCATTGGTATAGTCCTTTTCAGCGCTTAAAAAATCTTGCATCATCATACGTATATTTCCCCCAAGATCATAAGCGCGGCTATATTGCTTGTTAGCTGCTATCGATAATGAATCATCGGTTAATGCTTCCGGGTATCTTTTCAATATAAATTCGTTCTGTGCTGTGTTGCAATAAACTATCTCCAGTTCATTTTCACCCTGTTTGTTTTTAAGTATAGCTATTGACTTTCTATAAGTGGTTATAGCCTGATCAAAATTACCTTTTTGAGTATATACATTACCGAGATCCCAGTAACTATAACCGTTTTCCGGGCTAAGCGTTATGGCCATTTTATCATCCTTTATGGCCTCATCAAACATTTTCAGCCCTACATAATTCGTAGCACGTTTTGCATATAAGCTTGCAAGAAAAACCTTGGAGCCGCCCTTTTTAATAAGATTTGTATAGTTTTTAATAGCTACCCTACAGTTCTGTTGGTACGAATTATCCTGTGCAAAAACGCTAACGCGTGGCGTAATAAAAATCAGCAGGAAATAAATAAAAATTATTTTTCGCATTAAAATAAATGATTAGTTAATAGTAACATCTAAGCTATAAAGTTATCAAATCAACTTTATTATAAAGCTATATTTGTCTAAACTTACATTAAACGAACAAAAAATCATCAAATTATGGAAGCTTCATTAATCACCACCAGCACTGGCCTCGAAGGTTATAAAATTGTTAAACATTTAGGCGTTGTACGAGGCATAACTGTACGCAGCCGTAGTGCCTTGGGTAACATAGCCGGTGGATTTCAGTCACTCTTTGGTGGCAGGCTGCCTATCTATGTCGAACTATGCGAAAACTCGCGCGAAGAAGCCTTTCAGTTAATGGCTCAACACGCCCAAACTGTAGGCGCCAATGCTATTATTAATATGCGTTACGATGCCAATGAGATAATGCAGGGCATTACCGAGGTACTGGCTTACGGCACCGCGGTAGTGGTCGAAAAGATATAACATAACAAAGGGCATCATAATACTATGATGCCCTTGATGCTTTTACTTAAAGTATGACAATGGTATCTCTTTCCACATACCGTGCGAAAGATGGCCGGTTAATAATTCATAAATAAGGTATACCGGCCAAAAGATATAAGTTATTAAAAGTATGATGAGTGAGTGGTTATAATACCAACTTATCATTAATGAGTAAATACCTAAAACCAGGTATAATATGCTCGAATCTCTTTTTCCCATTTTATTATTTATTAATGTTGCAATAACGGCGCTTGAAGTTATTATTCAATATTAGTAATTCAAAATTAATAATATATAAACGCCCCAAATAGCATTTATGTTTATACTTAACCTTGCCTAAACATTGCTAAAGGCGGCAAACGGGCCAAAAAGTGTTAATTACCTATAATTTGTTAATAATTTTTAGTTCAAACCTTATAAAACTTAAATACAATAAGCTATGTTTGTTAAAACAATTGTCCTGTATAAGGAGTTAATTTAAAAAACAATTTAAACTAATTATGGCAACACCAACAAGCGGCGGTATTACCGCCTATTCTGTGAAAACAAAAACCAAGAACGTACCAATGATCGATCCGGTTATCGATGTGAAATCTGGAAGGTACATTGCAACAGGTAAAGACAGTGCGGGCAATAAAATGGCTGCAATTATGAGCAAAGCAACAGCAGAAGGACACATCGCCAGCGGAAGCGCTAAAAAAGGCTCTGGCTGGTAAAAATTTAATTCTTTTTTAAAGAAGAAAAATCATTGCTACCCCGTATTTTACGGTTCGCAATGATTTTTTTTTTTTGCCCGGGCAGTTCTTCTTTTACTACGTACAGTTCCCACACCAATACTTTTCAAAGAAGCCCTGCCACAGGCAAAAAATCACTAATCAAAAAACCTAAACTATTCTGTTAATTACTAACTACTACGGTAGCATTGGCCATCATGGAGTGTATGGTGCAATGGTAAACGTAAGTACCCGGAGTATTAAACTGAAACTTAAAAGTTCCGCTTGTAGCTATCGAACCGCTGTCAAAAGCGCCTGTTAGCGAGGTTACTGTATGCGGTGCGCTATCCATATTTGTCCATGTAACTGTCGACCCGGTTTTTATATTTATGGTAGCCGGCGAAAACGCAAAGTTTTGAATTTGTGCGTTTGTATTTGCTGTGGATGTTGCGGGAGCCGGAGCCGTGTTTTTTGAACAGCTATAAATAATACCAATGCATAGCAATATTGCCACACTTAAATAAATCACTTTCCTTTTCATAGTCTATGTATTTTTAAATCCTTATTTATAATTATCACGGTACGCGGCATCAAATAGTTGCCTTCAAAGAACATTTTTGTTCCGATTTGTCCGGTTATATTTGTATGATCAGGGGCTATTTGTAAAAAATATGTTAAGGGTTTGTTAAAGCTGTTACGCTGTGCGTTTAAATAGATATATTTAGCCCTGTATTAATCTATTACTTAATGTTGATGATCTACAAAAAAATTGCCTTTGCTGTTTGCCTGTTAACAACCGTTTCATTAGCTGCATTTGCACAAAACGACAGTATACCGCTACCGACTATAATCTCAAAAACAACCCAGTTTGCCCAAAACTATCCGACCGAAAAAGTTTACATACATTTTGATAAGCCCTATTACGCGGTAGGCGATACAATGTGGTTTAAGGCTTATGTAACGCTTGAACAGCATCAATTATCAGCCATAAGCAAAATTGTGTATGTCGACATGATAAATAGTCGTGATTCTATCGTACAATCATTACGCTTACCCGTTATTAGTGGGACAGCTGCCGGAAGCATAATATTGCCACAGCTCACTTTCACTGAAGGCAATTATCATATACGCGCATACACCAATTGGATGCGAAATTTCGACCCGGCTTACTATTTCACCAAAAATATTACTGTTGGCAGCATTGCCGACAAGGATAACCCTATAAATACGCACATTTCATTCATTAATACAGTATATAATGATGTGGAGAAAATAAGCGCCCGCCTCACTTATAAAGATCAGGATGGCATGGCTTATATCAATCGCAAGGTATCATGGAAAGTGCAATCCGACGATGAAACTATTGACAAAGGCAAGGGTGTAACCGATGCGAATGGCGTATTGGATATTACCTTCCAAAGCAATAAGCGTGGTGCCTTTGCCGCCGCCGACCTTGTAACAAATATTGAGATCAATTACAAAAAAACCATAACCAACAACTTTTCATTAAAAACAGCCGCTAAGCCAAAAGATGTACAGTTTTTCCCCGAGGGTGGTAATATGCTAAGCGGTATCCGAACCAAAATTGCCTTCAAAGCCATCAATTCAAATGGCATGGGCGTTGATATTAAAGGCACTGTAGTTGATGAAACTAATAAAGAAATAGTGCAATTCTCATCACAACATTTAGGTATGGGCGTATTTGTGTTCCAGCCCGAAACGGGCAAAAGCTATAAAGCCAATGTAACATTCCCTGATGGCACACAAAGTACATACGAACTACCGCGTGTACTTGATGAAGGCATATACCTATCGGTTAATAATGCCAACCCCGATACGGTAATTATCAAGCTGGCATCAAACCCCGATTTCCTGCAAAAATTTGCTAATACCCGGTTTTATATAGTTGCGCAAAGCGGCGGTACCGTTTACTATGCCGCTCAAACCTCGTTACAAAGCCTGGTTTATAGTGGGGCTATTCCTAAAAGTAAGTTTCCAACAGGTATAGTACAGTTTTCGCTGCTTACAGCCGAAGGAGACCCTATTAGCGAGCGCCTTGTATTTATTCAACATAACGACCTGTTGAATGTTGCCCTGAATACCGACCGCACTACTTATCCAACTCGTTCAAAAGTTAAAATGAGCCTAATGGTAAAAAACAAGGAGGTGCCGGTAACAGGCAGCTTTTCATTAGCTGTTATTGACGAAACCAAAGTGCCGTTTAATGAAGATGCTGAAACAACTATCCTTTCAAGCCTTTTACTTTCGTCCGATTTAAAAGGATATATTGAAAAACCTAACTACTATTTTAATCATGTTGATGCCACTAAAGTAGCCGAACTCGACTTGCTGATGCTGACACAGGGCTACAGCAAGTTTTCATACAGCGATATTATTGCCGATAAGAACCCCCATATCTTTTTCCTGCCAGAACGCGGCATTGAAATAACGGGGATTTTAAGAACAAATACTGGTATACCCGTATCAAGGGGAAACGTCCACATGATGATACCTGATAAAATATATTCAACTGATGCTATTACTGATAATGCCGGTAATTTTAAGTTTTCGAACATTGCATTTACCGATTCATCGCAAGTGATATTAAGCGCCAAAAATAACCCTGGTGGTAGGAATATGGTAGTAACAGCCAACGGCGAAAGTTTCCCGGCACTTGCCCATAACATAAATTCGCCCGATAATATTGTAAACATCGATAGCACGCTTATCACTTACCTGCAAAATAGCAAAAAGCAATATAGTACGCTTCATGTACTCAAAGAAGTGGTTATAAAAGCAAAATCAGAAGTAAAAAAGCCAAGCCACCTTGATTTCCCTCAACTAACGGGCTTAAGCCAGCAAGCCGACCACACCATTAACAGCGACCAACTGGTAGGTTGCAATTTTTTGCTTGATTGCCTTAAGGGTGCTGCTTTTGGGCTAACTTTTGACAATGACAACTTTTATATTTCCCGCGATTATAACCAGGGTAATAAAAGTACGCCCGTAGCCATATACTACAATGGCGGCCCTGTTGACGAAAGCTTCCTCATGTCAATTGATCCTAAAACTGTTGAATCTGTGGAGATATTTTTAAATGACGGATTAAGTAGCATAAACAAAATGAGCAACACAAAAGGGGTATTAGTAATTAACACTAAGAAAGTACCTAAAGGTGAAAAAATAAGCCTGGCGCAGCTAAAGGAAATGATGCCGCAAAACAACATCATAACCATTAAACCAATGGGCTATGCAAAAAACCGCGAGTTTTATGTACCTAAGTATAATGTTGCAAAACCCAATCTTACAGTAAGCGATTTGCGTACCACCGTATACTGGAACCCTAAAATTATTACCGACGCCACCGGCAAAGCATCGTTCGAATTCTTCAATGCCGATGGAAAAGGCAATTATCGTGCAATACTAGAAGGCATTGATGGCGATGGTAATCTGGCCCACTACGTTTACCGTTATAAGGTGGAGTAGTAACTTTGCCACTACTATAGCTATACTGTTTGCGATAGTTATTTACACTTAAAATAATTCCGACAAGGGCTGGCTAACACCAGCCCTTATTTTATTTAACTAATTTACAGTAAGTTAACCCTTATGACAAAATAGTGTCGCCACTTTATTTTCCTAGCCGTCGTACCTTGCATCATCCCATAAACATTTACCGCGAAGGCCCTGCTTATGATATTCTTTGACATCACGAAACAAAAAAGGCGGCAAATTTATTACCGGCTCATATTTTTTAACAGTTTGATTAATTGCTAAACTACAACTCCCTAACCCAAATATTACGGAAGCTAAGCGGTTCGCTTTTATCGCCATGGGCTTGCAATTTAATTGGCTCCGGGCCATGTGCTTTCCCAACGTAAGAAGGTTTACCTATGTATTGTGTAGGGCCTAACAGCTCCACATTGTTTTCAACCAATACGCCATTAAAAAATACAGTTGCACGTGCAGGTGATTTCAAGGTACCGTCAGCATTAAATACTGGCGCAGTCCATATTACATCATATGTTTCCCATTCGCCCGGTAGCCTGGCGGCATTGGCCAATGGTATAAATTGTTTGTAAATACTTCCTACCATACCATTCACGTAAGTTTTGTTTTTGTAATTGTCAAGTACCTGCAATTCATATCCATCATCTCCTTTACCTGTCGATGCCAAAAATACGCCACTATTACCACGTGCCTGGCTGGTTCCGGCAATATCCGCAGGTATACGGAACTCGATATGTAGCTGATAGTTGCTGAATGATTTTTTGGTTTCGATGTTACCACCACCTGATTTATTCACGGTAACAATACCATCATGCACGTTCCAATCGGCAGGTTTACTATGGTCGTTCGTCATTACCCATTGGTCAAGGTTTTTACCATCAAACAAAATAGTAGCGTCCGATGGCGCATCGCCTAAAACTTTTCCCGGTGTAACTACCGCAGGTTCAGGGGTCCAAACTTCAGTATCTTCGGGTTTTGCATCCTGGGCATTGGCCATATAAAAGCTACTTGCCAGTAACGCGGTTAATATGATCTTATATTTCATTTTTGTTTATTTTAAAATGTTAGGATTAAACGTGCAGCACATTTTTTACATATTTACAGCTCTGGGTTATACTCACATAAGCGTCAATATTGGTATAGTTTTCCTGTTCAACAATAAAATGTTTAACACCGGCCAGTTTCGCATAGCCCATTATCCGCTTAAAGTCGATGGTGCCGCTGCCTATTTCCGTATTCAATTCATGGTTTGACTTATCCATGTCCTTAATATGGAACGCGAAAAACCTGCCGGGATGTGCCTTTATTATTTCCACAGGATCCTGACCGGTACGCACTACCCAATACAAGTCCATTTCCATTTTTACAACTTTTGGATCGGTGTGGGTTAGTATGGTATCGTAAAAGGTTGTGCCATCCACTTTTTTCCATTCAAAATTATGGTTGTGATAACCAAACTTCAAGCCTTCTTTTTTGCAAATGGCAGCAGCTGTGCTCAATTTATCGGCTATGCGTTTAAAATCATCGACAGTTTTTATAAAGTTGCCATCCAGGTGCGGAACTATAATAGTTTCCATTCCGGTTATATGGGCGGCTTCAATATAGCTTTCTAACTCATCGGTTTGCCCTGTGGCAAAAAAGTGGTCAAATTCAAAGTGACCGCTGGGTGTGCTCATCCCGTTGCTCTTCAGCAAATCACCGAATGCCTTTGCATCAAGCCCCCAAAAACCATCCTTTTTGCTGTAACCATAAGTCTCAACTTCTTTGTAACCGGCTTTGGCAACCTTACTTATTACTGTTGGCACGTTGTGTGGCAATTGGTCGCGCATACTCCAAAGCTGTAGACCAACTACATTACTTTGCGCCCTTGCCATCACCAACTTAGGCGCTACCATCATCCCTGCCGAAATTAAGCTTGCCTGTGTTAAAAATGTTCTCCTGTTAGTCATTGATTTATGTGTGGTTTGATGTTTATTTTTTTAATGACAAGATGTATTTTACCATCTCCTGTGCGTCTGCTTCTGATAAACTTGGGTGCGGCGACATCGCTATTGCCCCCCAATTTCCTGAACCGCCTTTGATAACTTTATTGGCAAGCGTATCAATAACAGCAGGCGATGAAGTGTATTTATTGGCAACATCCTGGTAAGCCGGGCCTATAACCTTTTGGTCAACCTTATGGCAGGTTAAACAATCATTCTTTTTTATAAGAGCTAAACCAACAGTGTCAGCAGATACTGATGTAGCGGGTGAAGTTGCTGCCGTTGTAGTGGCAGTGCTATCGCCGGCGCTTTTATTACTGTTGCTGTTACAAGCCGCTACCACTAAAGCCAGGCCAAAAATTACAAACGTTTTTTTCATTGTATGTAGGGATTTTTTATTTTATTCCTAATAAAGCTTTGTTAAATGCATCGTCGCTTCCTGTCGACGCAAAATCATCAAAGGCTTTCTCTGTAACGCGTATTATATGATTTTTGATGAACTCCGCTCCTTCTTTAGCGCCGTCCTCTGAGTTTTTAATCGCACATTCCCATTCAAGCACAGCCCAACCCTCAAAATCATAGGTTGCCAATTTACTAAATATCCCTTTAAAATCAACCTGCCCATCGCCTAAAGAACGGAAGCGCCCTGCACGGTCTACCCAGTTTTGATAACCGCCATAAACACCCTGTTTCCCGGTCGGGTTAAACTCAGCATCCTTAACATGAAACATCTTTATACGCTCATGGTAATTATCAATATATTCCAGGTAATTCAAACACTGCAAAACAAAATGCGATGGGTCATAAAGTAAACAAGCACGCGGGTGATTGTTCACCTTCTCCAAAAACATTTCGTAAGTTATACCGTCATGCAGATCTTCGCCGGGGTGTATCTCGTAACAAACATCTATACCGCATTCATCATAATAGTTCAATATCGGCTCCCAGCGTTTGGCTAATTCGGTAAAACCCGTTTCAACTAAACCCGCTGGCCTTTGCGGCCAGGGATACATGGTTGGCCATAATAAGGCCCCGCTAAAAGTAGCGCTGGCTTTTAACCCAAGGTTTTGTGATGCTTTGGCTGCATATTTTACCTGCTGCACGGCCCATTGTTGTCTTGCTGAAGGGTTTTTATGATACTCAGCTGGCGCGAAACCATCAAACTGCAGATCATAAACCGGGTTTACGGCCACCAGTTGCCCCTGTAAATGGGTCGATAACTCGGTGATCTCCAACCCGCATTCATTTACAAGTCCTTTTATCTCATCGGCATAAGTTTGACTTTCCGCCGCTTTTTTCAGGTCGAAATAGCTTGGATCCCAGGTTGGTATTTGTACGCCAACATAAGCCAAGCCCTTAGCCCACTGGCAAATAGATTTTAAATTATTAAACGGCGCTTCAGGCCCCATGAATTGGGCTAAGAATATGGCCGGTCCTTTAATGGTTTTCATAATATTGGTTTATTATATTATATCACAAACTCCGTCCACTTTTTATCCGACTTGCCCGAAGCGATCACATTCTCAACAAAAGCCATACCTCTAACACCTTCTTCAATCCCCGGGTAATCAAGCGATTCCTTGTCTCCCGGCTTACCAGCCATATCCGCTTTAATGCTTAACGCAAAATTGCGGTATAAATTGGCGAATGCTTCCAAATACCCTTCGGGATGGCCTGCCGGTGTGCGTGTATTATGCGCTGCGAATGAGCTTACATAGCCCCCACCCGTACGATAAATTTCAGCGGGCCTATCCTGCCATTTCACCAATAGTGTATTGGCTATATCCTGCTGCCATTCAATGCCGCCTTTTTCGCCGTAAACCCTTATTTTAATATTGTTCTCGTCGCCTGCCGCAATTTGCGATGCCATTAATACACCGCTCGATCCGTTATTAAATTTCAACAACACGGCGCCATCATCATCCAGCCTGCGGCCTTCAACCACTATATTAATATCGGCACAAACCTTTGTCACCTGTAATCCGCTGATGTATTCGGCCAAATTAAAAGCATGTGTGCCTATATCACCCATCGCGCCGGCTATACCGCTTTTACCGGGGTCAGTACGCCACGCAGCCTGTTTCTGATCCGAACCTTCCAAAAAAGTGCTCAGCCAGCCTTGTGGATATTCAACATATATTTTTCTAATCGCGCCTAATTTGCCATCCTTAACCAGTTGTTTGGCTTCTTTTACCATTGGATAGCCCGTGTAGGTATGCGTCAGGCAAAAACGTTTGCCGCTTGCTTTAACCACCTTCTCCAATTCCTTAGCTTCGGCTAACGAAAAGGTCATGGGTTTATCCAGTATCACATTAAAGCCATTCTCTAAAGCTAATTTAGCTGGTTCAAAATGCAAATGGTTTGGCGTAACAATGCTTATTACCTGTACGCGTTCGCTTTCAGGTAGTTGCTTTTCTTTTTCAATAAGTTCTTTGTATGATGTGTACGATCTGTCGGCCGGCAGTCCAAGCGCTATACCGCTTGCCTTTGCCTTTTCAGGGTCGCTGCTGAAAGCGCCGCAAACCAATTCATACTCATCATCAATTCGTGAAGCTATACGGTGTACAGCGCCTATAAAGGCTCCCTGGCCACCGCCAATCATTCCTAATCTAAGTTTCATAATTTTATAAAGATCAATTAAGCCAAAGCCCAGGCTTTATCTCCTTTTTTGTAAGGTAAATTACCATCAAAATGCCCTGGCACAGGTACATAACGTAATGCCTTTGTACAGCCAACTTCCGATGTAAAATAACCCAGCAAGGTCATTTGCTTTATCATACTGAAATACTGGTACTGCTTACCCGGTTTTGGCAATTTGCTTTCCTGTTTCTGTGCTTTATCCAACGCAGTTAACAGCACGGTACGCTCCTTTGTATCGCAATCCAAAAATTTTTTGCCGAACATTTTATTGCTCTCTTCATCAATTTTTGTAAGCCCTGCCATAAAGGTTTTCTGATCTTCAGGGGTATAGCAATCTAATACCATTATCGCCATAAAACTACCCACATCTGCGGCTTTGGCCCCGGGCGTTTGGGTTGTTGGTAAAATGGTCTCGCCTACTTCGTTTAAAAAAGCAACCTGGTCGGCATTAAAAAGCGCGTTAACACTTTTTGGGGTCGATTTACATCCGGCAATAAAAAGTTGACCGCCTATTACGGTACCGCCCACCAAAAGGGCGACCCTTTCTATGGCATCTCTCCTGTTCATAATATGGTTATATAGTTTATCCTATCACTTTCCAACCGTCTCTGTATTCGCGTTTTATAAATTGGTTTACATCGTCAAAATTGGTAACACGCATGGCATTATTGTCCCAAACCAGTTTTATGTTTTCACCAGGAAAATCATAATCATCCGTTTTACCTGCTTTTAGTTTACGGATATTATGCCCGCGAATGGATAGGTTCGCCATCAGCAATGCTTCAGTTAACGGCCCTGCCAGTTTAAACGGCGAGCTCACTTCTTCCGGTTTGCCTGCAATAGCTGCGTTCACCCATTGTGCGTAGTGGCCATCGGCACCATTCGGAACGCGTTTATAAGTTTGCGGCACATTTACTTCTTTGGTACGCGATGTTGGCAGCAGTTGTGGGTCAAACGAATAAGTCCCTGCCATCATTTTTCCTTTTGTGCCGATGAATAGCATACCGTTGCCATTATCGCCAAATACTTCGTTCGGCCCCAATTCTACCGGCCGTTCAGGTTGAATACCACCGTCCATCCAGTGTACAGTTACATCGCCCTGCGTTTTTTCGGTTTTTGGATAAGTCAGCGTAATGTGGCTTGATGGTGGGCAGCTGTCCGGGTAATAAGCTTTGTCAAATATGCCGGTATAAACTGTACCAACACTCGATTGTACATCTTTTACATATTGCAGGTCAAGCACGCGGAAAGGCGCTTCCATTATATGGCAGCCCATATCGCCTAAAGCACCGGTACCGTAATCCCACCAGCCGCGCCAGTTAAACGGTACTAAATTGCCTACGTAATCTTTGTATGGGGCAGTACCCAACCAAAGATCCCAATCCAATTCTTTTGGAACAGGTGGTTTTGTATCAGGCCATTGAATGCCTTGCGGCCACACGGGGCGATCTGTCCAGCAATAAACAGTATGCACATCGCCGATGAGGCCTGCGTCATACCATTCACGTAATTGCCTAACACCATCGGCTGATGAGCCCTGGTTACCCATTTGTGTTACTACGTTATATTTTTTTGCCGCGTTAGTTAACGCGCGGGCTTCGTAAATATCATGCGCCATTGGTTTTTGCACATAAACATGCTTGTTTAATTGCATAGCCGACAGCGCCACAATAGCATGGTTATGATCGGGAATAGAAACCGAAACCGCATCAAAGTTTTTATGTTCTTTATCCAGCATCTGGCGCCAGTCCTTATAAAATTTAGCTTTGGGGAATTTAGCGACAGTTTTAGCTGCGCTGCGCATATCAACATCACACAGATAGGCTATTTCGGCATTGCCGCTGGCGTAAAAATTAGCAATATCACTTTGTCCCTTTCCTCCTGCACCTACACCGGCTATAACCAGTTTATCGCTGGGTGCTGTATATCCCTTTCCGCCTAATACGTATCTCGGAACTATCATAATACCAGCAGCCGCAATAGTGCTGCTTTTAATAAAACCCCGCCTCGAGGTATTTAATGATGAATCGCTTTCTTTCTCAGCCATGTTATGTTTTTATAATTTATGTTTCTTAATTCTGGGACTGCTTTTTCGGCGTGCAGCGCCGTAAATTAGCAATCGATTGTGGGTTTCCCAAACATAAATAAATTATTTTAAAAAAGCATTTAGCAATAAACTTGTTACTAATATCCCCACTTATTCATTGCTTGCAGGTCAAGCTTTGAACAAGCAATAGGGTCCATCCCCTGGTACTCTTCCTGCTCAATAATAAATTGCGATGTGCCCCCCACTTTGCGCGCCGCTTTCAATATATCTTTTAACGGTAAAATGCCTTTACCAAGCAAGGTGTTTTCATATTTGCCACCAGGCTTCTTGACCTGATCTTTAACATGCATCAACTCAAACCGGCCGGGATATTTAGTTATGTAGTCAATAGGCATTGCGCCGGTTGGGTACATATTGCCAATATCCAACTGCTGCGCCACCAACAAAGGGTCAGTGTTCTTCAGCATTACATCGTATAGCCTACTGTCGCCAAACATGGTGGTAAATTCAAAATCGTGGTTATGGTAACCAAATTGTATCCCTACGCTCTGGCACAAGGTTCCACATTTGTTAAATACTTCCATAAAGCCCTTAAAAGCGTCCTCATTATTTTTAAGGTCATCGTCAAGACCCGGACTTATAATATACCGCTGACCTATTTCAACCGCGTCGCTAACGGCAAACTTCCATTCGTCTGTAAAGTCCTTTTTTCCAGCATCCCAATGTTTTTGTAATAGCGTAACGTGTCCGCTGCTCATGTTAAGGTCATTATCGCTTATTAATTTTTTAAACGCTTTAACCTCGTAGCCATAAAATTTACGGTCGCTGTAGCCGGCATGTTCCAGGTGCTTAAAGCCCGCTTCGGAAAGCTTTTTTAATGTGCCAGCAGGGTCACTATGCATGGCATCTCGCACAGTGTACAGTTGTAATCCCAAGCGCTGAATTTTTTTAGACGATGCAAATAAGCTACGCGGCATTAATGATACGCCTGCTGCAAATACGGCGCTGGTTTTTATAAATTTTCTGCGTGATGACTGCATATTGATTCTATTTATTTGGCTATCGGGAATACGGGGAATAACAATTTAGTATTGCTCACAAATGCAATGTGTTTGCTATCAGGCGACCACGAGGGTGTATTGATTGTCCCCTGCCCACCATACAAATAAGCCACAACCTTTATCGGGCCGCCGCCAACAGGCATTAAGCGTAAATAAACATGTTTATAAAAAGGGTGATCGCCCGGCTCTACTTCATCTTTATGGAAGGTGATGAAAACTATCCATTTACCATCTGGTGATATGTGCGGGAACCAATTATCATAATCATCATTAGTTACCTGCGTTTGCTCGCTGCCATCAGGCTTCATACGCCATATCTGCATCAAACCAGTGCGTACCGAACAGAAGTAGATATATTTGCCGTCCGGTGTATATTCAGGCCCGTCATCAAGCCCCGGTGCAATAGTTAGCCTTACCTCTTTGCCGCCAGCCGAAGGTATTTTGTAAACATCGAACTCACCCTTTCTGTCACCGCAGAAAACAATGTCTTTACCATCGGGCGACCAGCCGTGCATGTATGATGGCCCCGTTGGAGTAATTTTCCTGGCCTCACCGCCCTCAGCAGGCACCACGTAGCCTATCGAACCATATTTTTCACCATTACTAACCGCCAGCCATTTACCGTCGAAAGACAAAACATGGTCATTATTATTATGGATCGCAACACCCGTATTGAGCACTTCCGGTTTTAAAGTTTTCAGGTCGAATTTATACAGCAGGTCGTTACTGTTGTAAATAAGTGTTTTACCATCCTTAGTCCAGTTCGGTGCTTGTATAGATAAAGGCGACTGGTAGATGATCTTGGCATTGCCGGTTTCAAGGTTCAGTAACTGAATATCGCTGCCTATATAATGCTGGTACCCATCCTGCCCAGCGGCCGGTATCACAATGCGTACGTTATGAAATATTGCTGTTTCCGAAACACTAGCATTGTGCGAGCAAACAAATAATCCTACATATACCTCATCGCCCAGGTCAAGGTCATCCACCTCTTCGGTTTCAAATAATGCGCCATTACGCGCTACCGACATGATGTATTTATTCCCCTTTCTTTCCAGTTGAATAACATCAGCGTGTGTCAGTTTTGCTTTTATTTCCTCTGTATTGTTGCCAACTGCCCGCCGGTATTGTAATGAGGTTAACCCATCGCCATGCACTACGGCATTGATATGTTTTGAGGTGGAATCAAGCGAGGTCCGTATCATCCAGCCCAGCTTGCGGTGATCTTCAACACCTTTGCCTATAAAAGCTGCATTGGTAGTTAAGATAAAATCGCCTTTCATCTTTTTCCATACATAATGAAAAGCGTCATGATCAAACCAGATATTGGCACCCGAACCCGTTATACGGTATTGTTGCAAACCATAATCATACTTCACGTTGCCGGGTAATTTTATATTACCAACGTCGCTGTCGCTATCAAATATGCCTGTTGAGGTGGTTTGTGCCGATGATGTTTGACTTGAAAATATGGCACAAGCAAAAAATAGCAGCAAACAAGTTTGTAGCGATCTCATATTATGGGTAGTTGGTTTTAGTAAGCCGATTAGCAGCTTACTAAGTTAACTATTCGTTTTATAAATGAATAGTGTTTTTTTATCCAATACCTGTTATTTTTTGCAGGAAGATACTGTATTCTGTTATACCTGGTTAGTTATCAATGTCTTTTTGCCTTCATCGCGAACTTTAACTTTTTGCGCTTTTGCGGGCACATAAGCCAGGTAAAATTCCTTTTTCGAATCGCGATAATGACTCACTGCGCCTATCATACTTAATAGTTTTATATAACACCAAGCCAGGTCGAGCTGATAAGGTTTAAAACCCGAACGTGCGCTTTTAGGATATAGGTGGTGATTATTGTGCCACTCGCCTGCCACATAACCGGGCCAAATCTGGTTTATCGACATATCCTCACGATTATGGTCTACCCCATCGCGGCGCTTGTCTTTTCCTTTGCCGTGGCCTTCGTAATTATACGTGCGCACACCAACAGCCCAAAAGCCCGCAGCACCAAAAAGTGCACAAACGAGTGCAAAGCCACCTATTAAATAAAAAACTGCAAACCAAAAAGCCCAGTTAAGCGCTATACTTATAATGGTACGTAACGGCCCGGCTAATGTGCCCCATTTGTTATATTGTGCGTAGGTATTTGTTGTAACACCCGTATGTCTCATCATATTAACGCATTTGCCATAGTTTTTCTCGGTCATGTTGCGGTTAATAGGCTGATGGTTTACATCTGCCAAAAAACAATAAAGGAAACCACCGGTAGCGTTATACGGGTCACCAGGCTGATCAGACATAGCATGATGAACGTGATGTGATATGGCGTATATCTCTTCCGGGATAATCTTAAGCGTTAAATTTTGAGTAAAAAACCGCCAGAATTTATTCTTAAAGGTATAGGCGCCATGCGTACAATACCTATGCAGCCAAATGGTGCCATGTGTACCCATAACTACCATTCCATATAAAAACGCCGCTATAAGTAGTTTAATGGAAAAATATTTGAAAATAAACAAAAACAAAAACGGCGCTAAACAAACCACCATTAGCCAACTCATAAATGAGAGCCAATTCTTTTTATTTTTAAATACGTTTAAGCGTAAAAAAAACTCTTTGAAGAGTTGAGAAGGACTCGGTTTTGAAAGATCACCACACTCATCTTTCCACCCATACGTAGGTGGTTCCAGCACACTTTCCAGGAAAGCCATAGGTTTTATATTAGTTTATAATTAGAAGCAATTCTTTGTAAGGTATATATAATATACTGAATAAACGAATATATTTCATAGCATATAGCTATAACCCAGTAAATGAAGCAGAAACGATATTTTTTGCAGCATTTTTATTTAGCCAGCCGCAGGCTGAAATAAAATTCACTTCCCTCTCCCGGCACCGAGTTTGCCGCCAGTTTGCCGCCATTAAGCGCAATAAGTTCCTGGCATAAAAGTAAACCAAGGCCTGTGCCCTTTTCGCCCAAAGTACCCGACTGCGAAAAATGTGTATCAGATGAGAATAACTTTTCAATCTCGGCCATAGTCATTCCAACACCAGTATCTTCAATGCTTATAATTAACTTGTCAGCATCGGTATTAGCTGCTAAAGTAATTTGCCCCTCATTACCCGTAAATTTTATAGCATTACTTATAAGGTTACGTAAAATTATCTTTATATTGTTCTCATCAGCCAATACTAATTGCCCGGGTTTAGCTGTATTGATAAAACGAATTTGCTTTTGTTTTAAAAGATGCCTGAAGGTTTGTTCCATTTCGGCCCCAAGCAAAAATATGTCGATCTTTGATGTTGTCACGGCTCTTCCTTTTATCTGGCTTCCTGCCCAATCGAGCAGGTTTGATAAAGTTAGTTCCGTTCCTTTCACTATCGGGCTTATATCTTTCATCAGCACATGCACTTCTTCAGCTGTTAGATAATCACCTTCAAAAAGCTCCAATATATTATGCAGGTTGGCTATAGGTGTGCGCAGGTCATGCCCAATTACAGCCATCATTTTATCCTTGAGGCTATTAACATCTTCCAGGTTTGCGGCTTGAGTTTCCGTAAGTGTTTTTTGTGCCGATAATTCTTCATGCTGCTGTTTTAACTTATTGCTCAGCAGTTTCTTTTGCTCATAATAATAATACGTTATTGATAGCAGTATCACCACCAGTACCAACGATGCTACCAGGATATTAATAATTGTATGCTGAAATTCTATTTTCGCTTTACTCTCCTCATTCTTTTTCTCCATCTCGGCCAAACGGTTCAGCCTCTCGTTCAGCGAAAAATAGTTTTGGATAAGTTGTGTACTTTTAACTTTGTCTATAGTATTAAGGCTATCCTGTGTGTGGTTATAGCTTTTTTCATAACGCAAAGCACTCTTATCATCATTTTTAGCTTCATAAGCTGCTATTATTGCTTTGTAGCCATTTGCCAGTCCGCTCATTACCCCAATACTATCATACAAAGCCACGGCCTTTTTTGCAAACACAATAACATTATCATATTTCTTGTAACGTTTATTCAGCTCGGCATATGAAAGGAACATGCCTGCCCTCAGGCGGTTCATTTTTAAAATAGTACTGTTGGTAAACGCGGTATCATCATAAGCCTTTGCGCTAACGTAGTCATTCTTTGCCAGGTAAATATCTCCCAAACGGCTATAAATTATAGCCGCTCCTTGTAGCTCTCCAACATCCTGGTTTAGTTTTAATGATATTTCGGCCATGTTTAATGCCTTGTCATACTCGTGCTGTTTCAGGTATACGTATGATATTTCGCTGTAAGCCTCTCCTAGCTTGGTCTTGTCGTTACCTGCATACCTTTTACATTTATAAAGGTTATACATGGCTTTCTTGTAATCACCAAGGTCGGCATACACCCTACCGGTGCCACCATATATATCCGATAGCAGCATCCTATCACCCTTTGAAGCATTAGCTAATGCCGTACTCATATAAAACAGGGCTATGGGGTAATACGATTGCGCCCAATAGATGGTCCCGATGTTATAATAACTTTGAGCTATACCATGTTTGTATTTTATTTTTTCAGAAAGCAGCAACGCATGCTCGGCCATGTTACGTGCTGAGTCAGGCGATTTCAGAAAAATATTGTAAACACCCTCGTTCTCACTGTCAATAGCAACCACCAATGCTTTTTGATCATCCGGTGATGGTGACGAAGTGTTTTTAGCAAAAGACGATGTAAATATCAGTAGTAAAAGCGCGACCCCAAATCCTATCTTCATTTAGCAATATTAAAATCTACCGTCTTTTTTTTGTATGGCGAATATAATTATATTTCCCTTACCGGGATATAACAGCGCTCACCGGCCAGCAATTGCCTGCAAAGATCGTAATCATCAGGCACTTTTATTTGCTCAGCCTCTTTACGATGGTTTTGCTTTATTTGTTTACGCTTCCTTGCTTCAATAAAACGCCGCACGTCATCTTGGCTCTCCAAAATCAATCCCGGTACCTGTACCAGGTTGTTGCTTTCATCTTTAGCAACCATGGTAAAATAGCTGGTATTCGTGTGCTTAATTTCATTGGTCTTTATGTTTTCAGATATTACCCTTATACCCACAACAAGCGATGTTTTACCCACATAATTAACCGATGCCATTAATGATACCAGCTCCCCAACCTCCACCGGCTGCAAAAAATCAACCGTATCTATCGATGCGGTTACGCAATAATTGCCCGCATGTTTTGCTGCGCACACATAGGCCACCTTATCCATAAGCGATAACAACACGCCGCCGTGTATCTTCCCACCAAAGTTGGAATATGATGGTATCATTAACTCGGTAATGGTAGTTTGTGAAAACTTTGTGTTTTTGTACGATGTTTCGGAGCTGGATGCAGGCATGGCTAACGGTACTAATAAACGCACAATTTAAACACCAGAATTGTATTATTGCAATATTTATATCATTTTGCGTACATTATAGGCTAATACCCCGGCCGTGATTTAATTTATAACCTGCTACAATGCTTTTTAAGAAATTTATACTCGTAAACATTATTGTTTTTTTTGTTTGCAATTGTCGGGCACAGGATACAGTCAAAAAAAAGAATCACCTTACCTCATCAGTTGTAGAAACCTTTTTTGTGCTAAAAACCAATAAGGAAATAAAGCAGGGATTATACCAGGCCACCTATCGGGGAGGGGTACCTTTAGCCAGCGGCAAATATTTCAACAACAAACGAGTGGGTATGTGGCATTTTTATGATTTGAATGGCACCCTGTTAGAAAATTTTGATTATGACCGGAATGCCATGTTATATGAAAAACCCGACAATGTGCTTTCGCAGGTACAAATACAATATAGTTTTGACAATAAAATAGCCGACAGCGACAAGGTTACCAAACCCATAAAACCCGGCGGACGCTATTTTGGCTATATACCTTATATGCGGATATTCAAACTTTCCGATGATTATATTGGCACCGACACACGATTATTTACAGCAGTTTTAGAGTTGTTGGTCAGCCCCGGCGGGCGATTAGCTGATTTTAAGGTCCATATAACATCAGCAGATTCTGAACGGATTACTACTTTTAGCCCCGAACTTTTAAGCGATGAAGATAAAGTTTTTGTACCGGCTACTATTAACGGTGAGCCTGTGCTATCGCGAATATTTGTTAAATGCAGGCTCACCAATACCGGCGAACTGGACGTAAACTAAAAAACCTCTCTGCTTTTCCGCAAAGAGGTTCTATATAATTTATTTTTCTAAAAGTCTCCCCTACCGGGGGAGATTATT
>CAIWRU010000221.1 GCA_903915155.1 uncultured Mucilaginibacter sp. | reverse complement strand
GCCAGTCCCCCGCCACGGTGATGCGAAAGCGCAAGGAGTCGTCCCGCAGCCCGGAGCGAATGATCAGCTTGCCGCCCTGCATGCGCCCAAGTTTTATGAGAAGGTAGAGAATAAATTTATCTTCTGCGCCATCTTCACCGTGCCCTTGTTGCTGCACATGATATTGCCCTGGCATTTTTTGCAATTGCCCCTGGTGCAATTAATATTATGTCTCCCTGTTTTTGTGGTTGGCTGCCTGCATTTTGGAAAAAGCGCTTTTAGCTCCGTAAGGAATGGCGTGCCTAATATGGATGTACTGATATTTGTAGGTTCAACCGCCGCTTTTATCTACAGCCTTGTGGGCACAGTTGAAAACCTTGGCGAAAAATTCCAGTTTTATGAAACCTGCGCCACTATAATTACGCTTGTGTTATTGGGTAATGTATTTGAAAAACGTTCGGTTACACAAACAACCTCGGCTGTAAAGGATTTGGTGAAAATTCAGCAGGTTAATGCTATTAGGGTGATAAATGGCGGTACCGAAGTTATCAGCGCTAAAGAAGTTGTATCCGGCGATATATTACTGGTTAACCAGGGCGATAAAATACCGGTTGATGGTGATGTTTTAAGTGGCGATGCCTCTGTGGATGAATCGATGCTTACCGGCGAGAGTGTGCCTGTTGAAAAAACCAAATACGATAAAGTAATAGGCGGTACCATTATTCAGCATGGCAATATCAAGATGATGGCCACTAAAGTGGGCTCAAATACCATATTGTCGCAGATCATCGACCTGATGAAAAAAGCGCAGGCCGCCAAACCACCGGTTCAAAAGCTGGGCGATAAGGTCGCCTCGATATTTGTACCTGCCGTAATACTAATATCCCTTTTAACCTTTGTTATTACCTATTATGCGGGCCATACAGGCATGCAAACCGCTTTAATGAATGCTATTGCCGTTTTGGTAATATCGTGCCCCTGCGCCATGGGTTTGGCCACTCCTACCGCCGTAATGGTTGGCCTGGGCAGGGCTGCAAAAAACGGTATACTGATAAAAGGCGGCGATACCATTGAGGCCGTAGCCAATACCAAATTTGTGGTGTTTGATAAAACCGGCACGCTAACAACCGGCAAGTTCAGCATTAATGATATTAAGGTTGAAGCAGGTAACGACCTTGAGCAAATTCGCGGTATTATTATGGCGATAGAGGAAAGATCCAACCACCCGATAGCCACATCGCTGGTTAACGGGCTGAAAGAATTGCCAAAGAAAAAAGTGATATTACTGAAAGCCACCGAGGAAAAAGGCCTGGGTATGCGCGCCGAAGATGTGGAAGGTAACAACTACTTTTTAGGTACAGCCAAATCAAAAGATGGTGATTTTAACCTTGCCTTGTACAAAAACCAGGTATTACTTGCGCATATAAACATTGATGATGAAATAAAACCCGATGCTGCTACCCTCATCGCCCAGCTTAAAAAAATGGATATTGTACCTGTATTGCTAAGCGGCGATAAGGAAAGTCGCTGTATGAAGGTTGCCAAAGCCATAGGCATTACAGACGTTCATGCTGAAAAACTACCGGATGAAAAGCTGGCTGTAATAGATATATACAAGAAAAAGGGCAAAACCATAATGATAGGCGACGGCATTAACGATGCCCCTGCCCTAACCCAAGCCGATGTAGGTGTATCTATGAATGATGCCAGCCAGGTGGCCATACAATCAGCAAAAGTAGTATTGCTTAATACCGACCTGCATTCGGTGGTTAAATTTTTGCAGATCAGCAAGCATACACTCATCACCATAAAGCAAAACCTGTTTTGGGCTTTTGCTTATAACATTGTGGCTATACCAATTGCTGCCCTCGGTTTCTTAAACCCAATGGTTGGCGCATTTGCTATGGCATTCTCGGATGTGGTGGTGATAGGCAATTCACTTCGGTTGAAAACCAAGAAGATCAATTCATAAAATTTATTTGTTCCGTTCTCTTTAGGGTGTAACAGTTGCGAAACATTAAGAACAACCTTCGCTGATAGACCATAGTTCACTGTGTTTTTCTATATTTGGCAGTTGGTTCGATGAACTATCAACCATGAACCATGAACTAACAATATGATAGAAATTTTTACAGACGGTTCATCAAGCGGGAACCCGGGGCCGGGTGGTTATGGCGTAATATTACGCTCGGGTCAGCATTATAAAGAATTATCCGAAGGGTTCCGTAAAACCACCAACAACCGCATGGAACTATTGGCGGTGATAAAGGGCCTTGAAGCCATAAAAATCCCCAAACAAAACGTAACCATTTTTTCCGATTCCAAATATGTTATTGATGCTATTGAGAAACGCTGGGTACATGGCTGGGTGGCTAAGGGATTTAAGGATAAAAAGAATAAAGACCTGTGGCTGCGGTATCTTGAAATAAGCAAACTGCACAATATCAAATTCAACTGGGTACGCGGGCATAACGGCCACCTCGAAAATGAGCGTTGCGATGAACTGGCGGTTGCTGCCGGTAAACAAAAGAACCTGTTGATCGATTCCGTTTTTGAAATGGAGAATGCGAAGGCGAGTTTGTTGTGATCTGTTACTGTTCGTTCTCTCAGAGGTGTAACAACTACCGAACATCACAAATCTTCACCAACTACCTTTTTATCCTAAATTATTTAACAACACATATGGCATTGGCCTTGCCGCCGGTAATAGGGTAAACCTTTTTTATGGCATCTGAATCACCATTATCAAGTAAGCTGCCGGTGGTGTTTGTCCATAGCAGGGGCCTATCAACGTTGTGGGTATACGAGCCCACTACCGAGCTTGTTCTCCAGCCTGTCATCAATACATCGGTGCTTTTTGCAACACCTATTAATGAATTGCCGTAATATGTTTTATCACCTGGCGCCGGGTCAGCATTAAAGTAAACCTGTTTTGGAACCTCATTTTTCCATAATACCGGCCCAAGATCATTAAAACCAAGCAGGTAAACGTCTGCGCCATCCGTAGCTACTGATTTTATCTCGCCCGACCCATACCCTTCGCCGGGGATATTACCCAACAACTTGAATTTTTCGTTATTCCAATACCCCGCAACGGTACCGTTATTTTCAAAATCACCGGCAATATATCTTTCACCATTTGCAGCTATGGCTATGTAATTAGGCACACCAACGCCGGCCCCTAATAATTTGGTAGCCGTACCGTTTACCCATAAGTTAGGGATAATGTCATTATCGCTGCCGCAAACATAAACCTTACCGCCATAAACAGCTACTGAATTTGCCGCTTCGCAATTGGCTAAGGCGCTGCCTGTCCCGTTTTTCCATAGCGTTCCTACGGTTACTGAACTTCCCACCACATTCCCGGCAACATACACATTGGTACCATCAACAGTAATACTATTCGCGTAGCTGTCTTCCTTACCATCGCCAAGTCTGCCGGCTACGCCGTTTTTCCATACAGTAGCCACCTTAAAACCGGCGCTGTTTTTTTCGTAACCGGCTACATACACATCGGTTGTGTTTGCATAAACTGCGGTGGCTTCAGCATCATATTTACCATCGGTAAGGTTTACGGCTTTACCGTTCTTCCATACCTTAGCTACATTAGGCACATTTGCCGAAACTACGGTAAGTGTGTCGGCACCTTTATAAAATGCTTCATAACCTGCAATATAAACGCCTGTGCCGCCGCTAATTGTGCCGGTAGTAATAGTAGTGGTGGTATCTGTTTTTTTGGGGTTAACATTCCCGCTGTTTTTGCTGCAGCCTGAAAATATTATTACCAATGCAAATAACGATAATGACAGAAGATTTTTCATAATTGCTTGTGTGGGTTTAGTAATTGTTTAACAATTGCATATTTTTACAAATATGCCCTATGGCAACGGGATAGGAAATAACGCATATGCGCTATTTATATGGCTGCCATCACGGTAACGGCACGAATAATGGCGTGTTTATATAAGGCGAAACGGATGAGGATGACAAGATAATTATGGTGTTCGTTCTATCAGGGGTGTAACACTTGCAGAACAGAATAAACAGAAACGGGTTGTTGCCGATGCTCTAAAGTGGCTTAACATCGTTCTTAGCCTTAAGCAAGGCTTTTCTTTTATTCTTTAACTTTATTATTTCCAACTTAACTGCACTAATTCTTAATAGCAATCTATTGATCATTGCTGCTGTTTTTGATCGGTTTGCCTGTCCCATAATACTCCAATAACGAATATTTTTTACAATGGTTTTAGTGGAATACAACTAACTGCCAGCCGTTTGGCTATGACCGGTGCTTTGGCTGATGCTGATTTAAGTGTTCTGTAAAGTGTTACACCGGGATAGAACGAACGGAACACAGTTACCGCAAGTCATGCTGAACTTGTTTCAGCATCTCATCAACCAGGTTGCTTTACTCAAGTAATTTAAATATGAGATGCCAAAACTCGCTTGAAATGGCAATTTGGTATTGTTATCAGCTATTAGCATGGCAACTATTCATATCGCAAACCTAAAATATCGCTTGATGTAGCTATACCAGATACTGATAATACCTTGCCAACATTATCGATTGATATATCTATACCAAATACTGATGATGGCTTACCATATATAGCAGATTGGTATTGATTAATATAGTATTGCTAATATTTAACAGTTTGATAATCTGCCAATTATTTTAATATTTACCGGTAAATATTAAAAATACCTATCCTATAGCCACTTATACTATATAAGTATATATGTAGACTTTGATCAATTTTTAAAGAAAGACCTGTGTAGATTATGTTGATGTTGAAGTGTTCGTTCTATAAGGATAGAAACAGTTACGGAAACAGGAGAACACTTTTAGGTATGAACTGAACAGTTTGAGAGTATGTTCATTACAAATATACAGATTTATCTTTTATAATAAAGAATAATCTGTATTTTATTTTGTAAAGTATTGATAATGAGAAATAAAATTTATTAAAAATTGTCATTGCGAGCGATAGCATGGCAATCGCAAACTATGCTTATCCGCCATGTACAGTTCGCGGGTGCTTCGTTCCTCGTAATGACAAATGGAAAGTGTTCCGCTACTTGTTACACCCCTAACAGAACGGAACACTTCTTTATCTTAATTACAAACTAATGCTTTCAATAGCCTTATCCAAAGCGTGCTCCTGCAAGCCTGGTACTTTTAGGCCTTCTGCGCGGAAAATCTTCAGGTCTGTCATTCCTAAAAAGCCGAGTACCAGTTTCAGGTAAGGGCCATTAAAATCATACGCTTGAGTAGCCCCTTCAGCATATACACCGCCCGAAGCTAATGCAACATAAACCTTTTTGCCTTTTATTAATCCCTCCGGACCGGCTTCGGTATAACGGAAAGTAACGCCGGGCCTTACTATATGGTCAATCCAGGCTTTTAATGTTGATGGGATATTGAAATTGTAAAAAGGCGAACCGATCACTATATAATCAGCATCCTTTAGCTGGCTGATCGCCTCGTCGGAATATTTAATGGCTGCCTTGTCAACCTCGGTAAGTTCGGCTGCGGGTGTCATGAAAGCCCTAAAATGGGGAGCATCCAGGTGGGGATAGTTTTGGGCGTTCAAATTTAGTTCCTGCACAACTGCGCCGGGGTGTGCTTCTTTAAGCTTATCAACTATTGCATGGCCAAGCTTAACGGTGTACGAGTCATCTGCTCTAAAACTCGATATTAAATGAAGTATCTTTTTCATAAATTATTTTTTTTCAAAGGTACCCCGGGTAAGTATTAAAAGGATACTACTTTCCCAAAGGATAGCGGTATCCTTTAGGAAACTACGTATCTTTGAGCCATGAAAGCGGTAGTTGAAAATGATAAACCTTCAAAAGAGGAATGCTTAGGGAGTGTGAACGCCATACGCGACGCGCTTTTTGTGTTGAACGGTAAATGGAAACTGCCTTTAATTTTTACATTGCTTGAAAAATCAAGGCGTTTTAACGAGATACAGCAGGCAGTGCCTGGCATCACCCCTAAAATATTATCGAAAGAACTGAAGGACCTGGAAGAGAACGGCTTTGTGAAAAGAAACGTTTATCCTACTACCCCGGTTACTGTTATTTATGAAATTACCACGTACAGCCACACGCTTAAAAGTGTATTGAACGAGCTAAAAGTATGGGGAACCCAGCACCGCGATATGATAAGGCAAAGCATGAGGAAGAAGGAAGTAACACCTGAAAAGGTTTTACATACTGATAAAAGGTAAGTTGTTCTGTAATTATGTTATACCTGTAGCGAACGAACGGAACATTTTAGCCTGCGGCCGATATTTTCACAGTATTATCGTGCGATAGTGAATTCAACGTAATTGCGGGAGCCGGATCAATAAGGTTGCTAACGCTGATTTCTAAAATGAAAGCGATTTGAAATATCCGTTTCATACTCGGCTGCGTTACGCCCAATTCAATTTTACTGAATGCGTTTTGAGAGATTGAAAGCTCCTGCGCCATATATCCCTGGGTATAGTTTTTAATTTGCCTTTGCAGGCGAATATTATCACATACTATACTTAATTTCCTCTTTACCGTTTTTTCCATAGGATTATCTCCAAAACATTATTTCAATTTTGTTCCTAATATCCGGCGGCAAGTCTTCTTTAGTTACCTGCACATCCACCAGGTCTTCGTCAACAACTGTCACACAATCCATAATTGATAGCTTTTCACCCTCAAAATACGTCTTGTATTTCATTTCAATTCGCGCAAGTTTCATCACAGCAAGATCGTAATCCGTCATACAAATTAATTAGACTATAAAAGTAAGTTATTGCAAGCAAATAAAAAATGACTTTGGTCACTAACTGATATTATGTGTTCGCATGTTGTTACACAGGGAGAGAACGAACACCCAACCAACATTGTCATTGCGTATACCGATGAATATCGGGTGAAGCAATCGCGAACTATGCATATCCGCCCTGTACAGTTCGCGATTGCTTCGTCGTACCTCCTCGGATGACGCGTGGGTGATTTATGATGCCGAACTATTTAACTCTATTACCTGCAAATCCTGTATCTTATCGCCATCAATAGCAAAGCGCATTATGGTGCGCACTTTGTGCCAGCCTTGTTTGCCGGCGGCGCCGGGGTTCAGGTGCAGGCAGCTTATTTTTTTATCGTACATCACCTTTAAAATATGCGAGTGCCCACTGATAAACAACTGCGGCGGGTTGGCATATATCTCGGCCTTTACAGCAGGCTTATAAGCCCCGGGGTAGCCGCCGATATGGGTCATCCATACATCCACCTCCTCGCATTTAAAGCGCAGGTTTAACGGATAGGTGCGCCTGATATCCTGCCCATCGATATTGCCGTAAACACCGCGCAGGGGCTTAAACGCGGCCAGCTTATCAGCCAGTTCAATAGTGCCGAAATCGCCTGCGTGCCATATCTCGTCGCAGTTTTCAAAGTGCTTAAAAACGGCATCGTCTAAAAATCCGTGGGTATCTGAAATAAGGCCTATCCGGGTCATGTTAGTAATATATTTATTATGGGGGATAGGTATGTTGTTGCTATCTCAAAGTCCCTTTGTATCGGGCCAAATATACATCATCGCCATAAAAATATTTGGTTCGCACAAACCATTTAATGCAATTTTAGTTACCCTTTTATGGAAACCAACAGACTTTCACCAACCATTCAGGCGGCACTAAACGCACAAATGACCAACGAGGCGCACAACGCGCAGATATACCTTGCTTATGCCTCATGGGCAAGCGAAAAAGGCTATGATGGCATTGCCAATTTCCTTTTCCGCCATGCGAACGAGGAACGCAACCACATGCAGAAATTTTTGGAGTACATACTTAAGCGCGGCGGCAAAGTTACCATAACAGCTATCCCCGCTCCCGGCCCCGACCCGGTGAGCATGAACGACTGCTTTGAAAAGGTTTTTGCTTCGGAAGTGGAAAACACCACCAAAATATATGATATTGTAAACACAAGCATGGCCGAAAAAGACTGGGCCACCTTTAATTTTATGCAATGGTTCGTTAAAGAACAAACCGAAGAGGAAACCCTTGCGCTCGACCTGCTGGATAAGATAAAAGTTGCCGGCGGCGCTAATGCTAAAGATGATGCCCTGTTTGTGCTAAACACTGAACTTGGCAAAACACCCGACGATGCCACCCTGGCACAGGATGTAACGGTTGAAAAGCCGTAAAAGCTATCATTCAATAGAATACGATAACAGGCCGCTCGTCTTGATGATGAGCGGCTTTTTTGTGCGCAGATGAGGAGTGTTCTCATAAGTGTTACACTGGAAGAGAACGAACAGGAATACTGATTACAGATAGGTAGGTCGTGCTGAGCCTGTCGAAGCATATGGGCAAAGGCCTTTACGCTCACCCTTCGACTCGCTCAGGATGACACCCACCTTTTGTTATCCATCAACAATTGTCTTCCGTTTGTAGAAAAATGTCTATCCTAATTCTACCACCTGCCCTTTTATTATTTTTGCATCATACCCCCCTTACACTATGCATAAAAAGCTACTCGTATTCTTTTTACTACTACTCAAATTAATCCCCGTATCGGCACAAACCAGCTGGAAGCTAAGCACCGAAAGTGATGGCATAAAGGTTTACACCGGCGTTTTCCCAGGCTCAAAAATAAAAGCGGTTAAAGTGGAATGCGAATTCAAAGCCACCGCCTCGCAATTCGTAGCGGTATTGTTTGATATAAAGGCATCGCCCGAATGGCTGTATCATACTGTATCGTGTACGTTGGTTAAGCAGGTTTCCCCATCCGAACTGTATTATTATTCAGAAATAAGCCTGCCCTGGCCGGCCGAGAACCGCGACTTTGTGGCCCATTTAACTGCAACACAGGATAAGGCCACCAAAGTAATAACCATTAATGGCCCAGCTGTACCCGGCTTGGTACCTGTAAAGAAAAAACTGGTAAGGGTGGCGAATTCATCGAGCCTGTGGACCATTACACCCATTGGAAACGATAAGCTAAGCGTGATATACACCCTGCATGTTGATCCCGGAGGCGAATTACCCGTATGGCTGGTAAACATGTTTGCTGCCGAAGGGCCTGTACAGATATTTAAAAAGCTAAAGTTGCAGGTGCAAAAACCTGCTTATAAAAATGCGGGGTTGGCATTTATTCAGAATTGAATATTTAGCCTGTTCGCAAGTGTTACACCCGAAGAGAACGGAACAACTATAGGCGGGCTTGCGTTAGTGGAAATATCAAATGAAAGGATTGATAATAGTTAAGCTTTTGTCAACTACCAAACTATGATGCATATCTTCGGAGTATAAAATATCGCAATGCCCCTCAATAGCTGATGCAACAATCACGGCATCAAATAATTGAAATTTACTAACTCCGATGCAAAAAGCAGGGTGTGAGGCAATACCGGTCCTTTTTATTACGATAAATGGATTGATGAAAGTCCGCCGCCAGCCCGTTTAAATAGGTTGTGGTTTTTGATTTCGGGAAGAAGGTCTTGGCATAAGCAAGGTCGTCAGTAATGCTGATGAAACGTTCGGCCAACTCGTCCGGGTCGTGCGTGGGCTTGGTTTCATATTGTTTCCATCGCTCTGAATTTTGCTTAATAAACAGTGACTCGCGCATACCGGGGTTCAGGCCAATTTTTTTTGTTAAAATAATAACATTTTTTTAATCGGCGCATATAAATAATCCATCCATCGAATATATATTTGTTTACATGCAAACCATTAAAATAACCACATCACAAAACATCGATATTGATTACCAATTGGCCAGCCTTGGCGACCGCGTGCTAGCCCGCTTGATAGACTATGGTGTGTTTATAGGCCTGTACCTGGCTGTACTTATACTTTTGGGCGTAATTGGCGGTTTTACAAACTATTATAATGGTAAGGGCCAAAATATTGGCATGCTTATTTTATTGGGGGCCTGGTTTTTATTATGCCTGTTATATGACCTGCTAATGGAGATATTTTTTAACGGACAAAGCCTTGGGAAGCGGGCCATGAAAATAAAAGTGGTAAGCCTTACCGGCGCACGGCCGCGTGTTGGCCAGTATTTATTACGCTGGTTTTTCAGGATAATTGATTTTGGCATTACAGCTGGCAGCGCTGCTATAATAACCGTTGCAGTAACTGATAAAAAACAACGCATTGGCGATATTGTAGCTGATACAGCCGTGGTGAACCTATCGCCCAAAAGTGGTATTAATGAACTGGCATTGGCCCCGCCGCCGGCCGGGTATGTACCTCAGTTTACCCAGGTTACCTTGTTAACCGACAGCGATATTGTGCTGATACACGATGTAATAAAAAACTATGTTGTAACCCGCAACAAAATGCTGGTATATAAACTGGCCATGAAGCTCAGATCGTACCTGAACGTATCGTACCCAAGTGAAATAAACGACTACCAGTTTTTAAAAATCGTGGTAGACGATTATAACAGCCTTGCGGCTAAAGGCGAAAGCTAAGCGAAAATTACTTATTGCCAACTACCGAAAGGATGTTACCTGCGGGGTCTTTGAACCAGGCCTGCGCCATGATGTCTTTATAACGCATTATACCTTTAGCATCGGTTTTCAGTTGTTCCATGTCGTAATGCTCAAACTGTATTCCTTTTGCGGTTAGTTCGTCAACGGCTTTCTCCACATCGTCAACCGGGAAGTTAAGTACCGTAAAGGTGGCGGGTTCGTGGTTTGGCTTTGGATAGATGATGGGGTTGTTGCCATTTCCGTTTATATGCAGGGCCAATATCATTCCATCCATCTCCTCACTTATTTCAATGCCGAGCGTTTTACCATAAAATTCCTTAGCTTTTGATAAATCATTAACCGAATAACTGCCAAATGCTTTAGCGTGCGTTAACATAATGCTATAATTTAAGTTTAATACTAATGGCCGGTAAATAAGCAATACCGTACCGCTTTTAAATACCCTTAATGATATAAGCCGCAGGCCGGGCTTTTGTTTTATACTATACAAACTTATCAAACAAAGTTTCGCTAAAACAGGGGCATACAGGACAATGTGCAGAGGGGTGTTGGGATGGGGACTAAAATATCGAACGCCGAATATTGAATGATGAATAATGAAGTTTTGTAATATTAATCGTTAAGGGCTGGACGGCATAGCCATAGTATAGGAATGAGCATGATTATGGCCATGGGCAATATCCGCAGGTATAACAAAACCTCGAAAAAATGGCTTGTTATGATGTCACGACCAATGAGCGGAGAAAAATTGAACGCTATGATGGCTAATATCGCCCAATAAAAAAAATTCATTTTTGGGCGTACAGCCTTCCAATTCATTACAAAATACCACGATATATATATAAATGCGGGGGTTATATATACAAAAGCATATTGTTGCTGATGCGGGAATATTAAGGGCACCAATATAAACACGTAGCTCATTTCCCAAAACCTGCGAACCTTGTTTTGGATATTTTTAAACGGTAACGAATGGAGAAACAACAAAGTAAGCAGCACAAACAGCAGCCTGACGATATTGAGAACCATAGAAACCTGTGTAAAAGTAAGATCAAGAAAATTGCGTTTGAAAGTTAAAACACCGGTTGTTTTGGTAAGATATACAGGTATTAGCGCTACCAGGCTGCTGGGGCCGTCCTCGGTTTCAATAGTCCATTGTTTGTTAAGAGGGTTAATGATAGCAAACCAGTCGTGAATGAGGATTAGGTTTTTATCCCAACCTAAATAGATGGCTGGTAAAAACAGATAAACTACATAAAAAATACAAGTAAATATTGCCGCCTTAAATCGCGCGCGGTAAAACAAATAAACCACAAATGCCAACGGCAGTAGTTTTATATTAATAGCCAATGCCAGTAATGCCGCACCCCAAATCCATTTCCCGTTGCTTATAAGCTGCATGCTTTCGAGCGTTGCCCATAGCAGGAAAATGGTCATCTGTACGTACCCAATGTCAACCAATATAAACCTGATAGATAAGAACACAGTTATCAAAAGCCATAGTATTTTTTGTTTAGCTGTTAAGGCCGAAGTATCGAAATAAGCGGTTGATAATATCCATATGCGGTATAAAAGCACGTAGGATATGAGTATCCAGATTACCTGTGGTATAATTATGGGCAGGTTTGAAAAGGGTGACAGCAACAATGCAAATAACGGGCTATAGTAATATTGCAAGTTTTGTACAAAGGGCGGATAATAAATATTTTGCCCGTGAATAAGCTTACCGCCCGCATAAACAAATACCTGGAAGTCGTGTCCTTCATGAGCACATTTAAAAGCATAATATATTGCTAAAATGCAAACAAGTACTTTGATGTATTTAGCGTATGCTTTATTCACCCGGTTATTTTTAGCTGTTATTTACCAAATGGCGGCCTGCCGGTTAGTTGGTGATATAAAGGTAAGTTTTCGTACGGCTTTGAAGGTACATGAAAACGGGTGCCGTAATATACATGCAAATGTAACTCGGGCCTGCCGTTGCGCATAATAATAATATCGGGCAGTTGCTTCAAGCTATCGAAAAATGGTCCTGCATCTCCGCTTACACTTGTGGGGCTCGACTGATCGATAACTATAGCATCCTGACCTATTAGCTTATTAGGATCAATAAGAAAAGCGATATTACGCGGATCGTTATTGAAGCAGATAATATCTTTTTTGCCCTTCAGCGCCCAATCAACTTTCCCGTTCAGCCACCAGCGGGTGGTACCGGCAAATATTTTGGGGTTGTTCATCCAGCCTTCTTTTTCAAAGCGGGTGGTGATTTCGTCATAATCTATACCTTGTATAGTTGGGTCAATTTCCTTTGCTTTCTCTGCCTCGGTTTTATCGTGTAAACTAACCGCCCATTTAGGCCCGTATGATTGCCAGAAG
>CAIWRU010000220.1 GCA_903915155.1 uncultured Mucilaginibacter sp. | reverse complement strand
ATTTTAAAATGGGTAATAAATTCCCCGTATTGTGCAATGTAAAAATGTTAATAACCTGTTATGGAGTGTTAACATTTTCCACAATTGTCAATATATTTCGCAATTTAACTGGTAAGAAATTGCATTTTCTTTGATATAATGACACTTTATTGCAAAAGTCATAATTGCTCAATAGTATATTTTTTAACTCATTCTCAAAAAAAATTTCGCTTTTCATTAATTATGCCAATTTATTTGTTTTTGTAAATTTTTTTTAATTACCATTGTAACATTAACATTACGCTGCCCGTAGAACGATAGTGTGATGCACCTTGAAAACAAAAGATTGAGCCGATGAAACAAAGATTATCCACGATAATTTGCAGCACCCTTTTGCTTGCATTCCTTCTTAGTTCTACCAGCAAAGCCCAAACAGTTGTAAAGCTCCCGTTTACTACAGTAACTTCAAGCCCAAATACCGGCATGGATCTCACCCCGTGGTTAAACGATGCCGACGTTACCAAACAGGTGCAATACGTTTGGACCCCTGCTAACGAAGTATGGGCCGACCTTACACTGCCATTGCAACAACATAGTATTGTTACGCTGCTGTTTCTGTATGATACAGAAGGCACATTTGCTGATAAGCCGGACAGTATATATGCGCTAAACGGTACAAAGAAAACCCTGATAGCGGTGTTTACCGGGCCCAAATATTTAACATGGGATAGTTTTCAATTAAAAACCCCCGTTCAGGCTGATGCGATTGTTATTCGCAAATTCGGCAATAACATCCCTCAAAAAGTTAGGATATATGGTTATTCAGATGTTGACCCGGCTAAAGACGCTAACCTTTCGGCGCTTACACCTAGTGTAGGTACTATATCACCTGTATTTAATCCTTTTGTACAGGCCTACACCGAACAGGTAGGAAATACTACAACGTCGATAAAACTTACCCCAACAACACATAGCACCAATGCTACTGTAACGGTGAATGGAAAAGCAGTGGCAACAGGCCAGGCTTCGGCAGCTGTTCCCCTGGTTGTTGGTGCAAACAACATAAATGTTGTAGTAACATCGCAGGACAAAACAACCACGTTTGCTTATACGCTTGTTGTATTCAGGGCTCCTTCAACCGTTGCCACGCTTTCAGGTCTTAGTCTAAGCAGTGGCACATTGTCGCCTGTGTTTAGTACAACGGGTTATAGTTATAAAGCAACTGTAGCTAATTCGGTAACCTATGTAAGGGTAACGCCAAAAGCTACCGATGCCACTTGTGTTATTAAAATAAACGGGCTGATAACGGCTTCGGGCGCTGCTTCAGCTATTATGCCCTTGAACGTAGGTACCAATGTTATTACCGCGCTGATTACAGCGCAGGATAAAAAAACAACCAAAACTTATACCATAACAATAACCCGTACACCTTTACCAAGTACAACACTTTCGGCCCTTAAATTAAGCACAGGTACCCTTAGCCCTACATTTAAATCAACAGTAGTAGGTTATACAGCAAGTGTTGCCAACACGGTAACCGGCATAACACTAACGCCTACAGCAACTGATGCTGCTGCTGTTATAAAAGTAAACACTAAGGCTGTAACTTCGGGCAAAGCATCAACTACCATTCCGTTAGCATTAGGCGCCAATACAATAAGTGTTGTAGTAACCGAAACAGGAAAAACTACCGTTACTTATACTTTAAATGTTACCAGGGTGCCGTCGGTAAATGACAATCTTTCGGCTATTAGCCTTAGTGCCGGCGCGGTGATCGTACCAATATTTAAAGCAACTGCGTTAACTTATACTGCAAGCGTAGCCAACACCGTAACCGGCATAACTGAAACCCCTACAGCCGCCGATGCAACGGCTGTTATAACAGTGAACGGCGTAGTCGTGGCTTCGGGCAAAGCATCAGCTAGCATACCATTGGTATCGGGCAGTAATATTATCAGCACCGTAGTTACAGCACAGGATGGAAAAACAACTCAAACTTACACTGTAACGGTAACCCGTACGCCTTTAGCAAATGCAACCCTTTCGGGCGTTACACTAAGCGCAGGCACCCTTAGCCCTGTATTTGCAGCCACCACATTGAGTTATACGGCAAGTGTGGCTAATACAGTAACCGGCATAACCGTAACACCAACAGCAACTGATGCTGCTGCTGTTATAACAGTAAATAATACAACAGTAGCTTCGGGCACAGCATCGGCCTCTATCCCACTAAAAGTAGGGGCTAACGCAATAAGTGTTGTAGTAACCGAAACAGGTGCAGTTACCATTAGCTATACTATAACAGTTACCAGGGCGCAGTCGGTAAATGATAACCTTTCAAGCCTAGCATTAAGCACAGGCACTTTGTCGCCGGTATTTTCGGCATCGGGTTTGAGTTATACCTCCACCGTGCCTAACGCTACAGCAAGCATAACCGTAACCCCAACAGCAGCCGACGCAACAGCAACTATAAAAGTAAATGGCACAGCAGTGGCATCGGGCAAAGCATCGGGAAGCATAGCATTAGCGCCGGGCAGCAATACAATAAGCACTGTAGTTACGGCACAGGACGGGAAAACAACTAAAACCTATACTACTACAGTAACCCGCACCCCTTTAACCACCGCAAACCTGGCAAGCCTTGTATTAAGCAGCGGCACATTGAGCCCTGTATTTAATACATCAATATTAACCTATAGCGCAGCCGTGGCAAGCGCAGTGTCATCAATAAAAATAACACCAACTTCTGCCCAGGCGGCTACAATAACTGTAGCAGGAAATGCGGTTGCCTCAGGTAGCCCATCAGCAAGCGTGCCATTGGTAGCAGGTGCAAATACCATAAATGTTGTTGTCACTTCATCGGACGGACAAACAACCAATACTTATGTTTTAACGGTAACAAGGGCAGTGGAAAATGCATCGCTCACCAGCCTGTCATTGAATACAGGAACACTAACACCATCATTTAATAAAACAACGTATGCTTACAGCGCATCGGTAGCTAAAACTACAACGGCCATACAGCTAACCCCTGTGTTAGGTGATGCTACCTCGACAATTGCTATAAACGGCTCTGCGGCAGTAAATTCATCAGCGGCAACAGTAAGTTTACCTTCTGATACAACCGTTATTAATACTGTGGTTACAACGCAGGATGGAACACTGACCAAAACTTATGCCCTTACAGTAATAAAAATAACATCGGGTTCTGGTTCAACCACTACGCCACCAGATACTGCTGGCGGTTCGCCTCCGGTTGATACAACAGGCAGTATAGTTAAAATACCTATCGATCCATCGCGCTTTTACATAATGAATAATGCGTCGAATGGCTTGCAGGGATTATTTGACGGGATCCTTACCGCAGGAGTAAACACAGGTTATGGCGAATTATTCAGCACTTATGATTGCTATTACCCGTTAGTGCCGGGTGAAGCTATGGACCTGCGCCAGATAAAATTCTACAGCTACCAGGGCGGCATAGCCACCCCGATGACTGTATCGGTGGTTGACAGTGCGGGAAACCGTACGGCTATTGCCAGCTACAGCGGCGGTGTTTACCAAACCTGGATTGGGCCATACCCGGGTGTAAGCGGCTTTAATTTAACCAAGCCGGTGAAAAACTTCAGGTATATTGTGCTTACCTATACATCGGGTTTCCCTAATGAAATGGAATTCGATGGTTATTATACCGCCCCGGCAGATACCACGCCGGTTGTGCGCAAGGCATACCCGCTAAGCCAATATTTTGGGACGAACGCTTTTGAATGGAACATTGAAGACCCCAACAATCCGCTTGTAGTTAGTTTAAGCATGTTAACAGCTATGCGTTCGTTTACGCAGATAAGACATTATATGGATTGGGGTAAAATTGAACCCGTACAGGGCCATTATTGCTACAACCCCGTATTAAGCGGCGGCTGGAACTATGACGCCTTTTACCAGGCCTGCCAAACCAACAACATGCTGGTACTGGGCGATATAAAAACCCAACCACCATGGATGGAATCGACGTGGCCCGCTGCACAGCAAGACCCGTAAAACGTACCGGTAATGTACGGTAAGGATATTAACGACCCTAACTCGTATATTGAACAGGCGCACGTTGCTTTTGAATATGCTGCACGATATGGTTCAAATGCCTCGGTAAACTCAAGTTTACTAAGTGTAGACCCGACTTTATTATGGACAGGTGAGCCTATAAACGTGGTGAAAAAGGGGCTGGGCCTTATCAGCTATATTGAGTGCGATAACGAACGCGATAAATGGTGGAAAGGCGTTAAAGCTTACCAAAACTGCTATCAATATGCAGCCAATTTATCGGCTTTTTATGATGGAAACAAAAATACAATGGGCCCTGGTGTAGGTGTTAAAAATGCCGACCCTAATATGCAGGTAGTAATAGGTGGTTTATGCTCCGGCGACCCAACCTATGTACATGGCATGGTTCAATGGTGTATCGAACACCGTGGCTATAAGGCTGATGGTACCGTAAACTTATGCTGGGATGTAATTAACTATCACTTTTACTCAAATGATGGTGTGAGCGGTGGTAATGCATCGGTAGGTGTTGCGCCTGAGCTTTCGAGCACCATGAGTTTGGCGCAGGGCTACTTGAAAATAGCGCATCAGTATGCTAACGACCAGCCGGTTTGGGTAACAGAATCAGGCTATGACCTTAACCCGGGCAGCCCGCAAAGGGCACCGGCTATTGGCAGCAAAACAGCCCAGCAGGTTGAAGGTGATTGGATATTACGTACTTCGCTTTTATATGCAAGGGCAGGTATACAAAGGGTATTCTTTTATGAGGCACAGGACGATAATCCTACAGTATCAATTCAATATGCATCGTCGGGCTTGCTAAATCCGGATCAAACCCGCAGGCCGGCAACTGATTACTTATATCAAACTAATAAATTGTTCGGTAATTTCAACTATGTTAAAACGCTTAACAGCAACCCTATAGTTGATCAGTACCAGGATGCAGGCCAGCAAATGTATATGTTGGTAGTACCCGACCAGGTTGGACGGACAGCCACTTATTCGCTTAACATGGGCAGTGCAGATTCGGCTTACGTTTATAATCCGAAAATTGGGTCTAATGATATGACAGTAAACAAGGTTAAGCTAAGCGGTGGTACGTTATCGGTAAATGTAACCGAAACGCCAACATTCGTGGTGCCTTCAGGCAGTACAGCCCTGGCATTAAACGTAGTTAAAACGGCAACTGCTTTAACCACCAACGCTGCAACATCACTTAATACTATAAATGTTTACCCTAACCCAACAGCTAAACTGGCAACGGTGGCATTTACCAATACGTCTACTTCGCCGGTTACTATAAAGGTTACCGATGTAAACATGAATAAAACCTATAAAACATATAGCTTCGCTAAAAACGGTGAGAGTTTTTCAAACACTATTGATGTTAGCAACGTACCTATGGGCGTTTGTATAATACAGGTGTTACAGGGCGATCAGTCGATTATGCGCAAGGTGATTAAAACCATGTAATTCATAGTTAATTAGGGTTATATAAATAGCGATGGGCTTAAAAACTCATCGCTATTTTTTTTGTCCACCATACGCAGTAACTTATTGCGGACGGACAAGCATCCCCGATAAAATTTTCTTATTTTCGCAACCTCAATACGCGTAATAACAAATGGACTATCAATTTAAAGATATAGAGCAGAAGTGGCAAAAGTTTTGGGCCGAAAACGGAACCTTTAAAGCCGAAGACAACAGTACAAAACCCAAATATTATGTGCTGGATATGTTTCCGTACCCATCGGGTGCGGGGCTGCACGTCGGGCACCCGCTGGGCTATATCGCTTCTGATATTTTTGCACGATATAAAAGGCTGAAAGGCTTTAACGTATTGCACCCCATGGGTTACGATTCATTCGGCTTGCCTGCGGAGCAGTATGCCATACAAACAGGGCAGCACCCTGCTATTACTACCGAAACCAATATTGCCACTTATCGCCGTCAGCTTGATCAGATAGGTTTCTCATTTGATTGGAGCAGGGAAGTGCGTACCAGTTCGCCGGGCTATTACAAGTGGACGCAATGGATATTTATGCAGTTGTTCAACTCATGGTACAACAAGGCTGCTGATAAGGCTGAAAATATTGATAAATTAGTTGAGCATTTTGAGCAAAATGGCTCGGTAGGTATTGATGCCGTATGCGATGAAGAAGTATTGAGCTTTAGTACTGATGAGTGGAAAGCCATGAGTCATGATGAGCAACAGGCAGAGCTTTTAAAATACCGCCTGACTTACCTGCGCGAGAGCACCGTGAACTGGTGCCCTGCGCTGGGTACGGTACTGGCAAACGACGAGGTGAAGGACGGCTTTAGCGAACGCGGCGGCTACCCTGTTGAGCAAAAGAAAATGATGCAATGGAGTATGCGTATTACTGCTTATGCACAGCGTTTGTTGGAAGGGTTGGATACTATCGATTGGCCCGAACCTTTGAAAGAAATGCAAAGGAACTGGATTGGGAAGAGTACGGGGGCATCGGTGAGATTCCCGATAGAAGCCCCACCCAAACCCTCCCCGGAAGGGAGGGCTTCAGAAGTTGCTGAAGCTAAAGTCTCCCCAACCAGGGGAGATTTAGAGGGGGCTGGTTATATTGAAGTATTTACGACTCGTGTTGATACCATTTTTGGTGTTACATTTTTGGTAATAGCACCGGAGCATGAATTGGTCGCGGAATTGACCACGCCTGAACAGAAAGGTGCAATTGAAGCGTATATCGCCCAAACTAAAAAGAAAAGCGAGCTTGATCGTATGGCAGATATCAAAACGGTATCGGGTGCATTTACGGGCAGTTATGTACTTAATCCATTGAACGGTGAGCGCGTACCGATATGGATAGCTGATTACGTGTTGGCAGGCTACGGAACCGGCGCGGTAATGGCGGTACCAAGCGGCGACCAGCGCGATTACCTTTTCGCCAAGCATTTTAATTTGCCGATAGTGCCGATAATGGACATTCAGCATATTGAAACAGAGGCCGACCCTACAAAGGACGGACGGTACATCAATTCGGATTTTATGAATGGCTTGTTTTATAACGAGGCCACCAAAGCGGTTATAGCCAAACTGGAAGAAATAGGTGCGGGTAAAGCGAAAGTGAACTTCAGGATGAGGGATGCCATATTTGGCAGGCAGCGTTACTGGGGCGAGCCGGTGCCGGTTTATTTTAAGGATGGTTTGCCTTATTTGATTGAGGAAAGCGAATTGCCGCTGATATTACCTGAAGTTGATAAATACCTGCCAACTGAAAGCGGTGAACCGCCTTTGGGAAGGGCTCATGATTGGAAATACAAACCAAAAGCAGCCCCCTCTAAATCTCCCCCGGTAGGGGAGACTTCCGCCCCGCACCAGGCCGGCAACTACAGGGAGACCGCTGATCCTGTATATTATGAACAAATAAAGGACTTTAGCAGGGATAACAGAAATCAGCCTACCGAAGCAGAAGATATTTTATGGCAATTATTAAGAAATGAGCAAACTGGCTATAAGATTAGAAGGCAACATGCTATAAGTCAGTTTATTGCTGATTTTGTTTCTTTACAAAAAGGATTGGTTATAGAATTAGACGGACATCATCATAAACTGAATAAAGAAGCTGATGATGATAGGACGGGTATTCTCAATCATTTCGGATTTGAAGTGATAAGATTTACAAATGATGAAGTACTGGGCAATCCGCAAAAAGTAGCGGATAATATCAAACAAACATTAGACAGCCTTCCGGATAGAGATAAATCAAAAATATCAGATGATTCCGCGAGTGAAGTTAAAGTCTCCCCTACCGGGGGAGATTTAGAGGGGGCTGGCTCTTATGAATATGAACTAAGCACCATGCCGGGATGGGCAGGCAGCAGTTGGTACTGGTACCGCTACATGGATGCGCATAACGATAAGGAGTTTGCGTCGAAACAAGCAGTTGAATACTGGAAAGATGTTGACCTGTACATAGGCGGCAGCGAACATGCTACCGGGCATTTGCTGTACAGCCGTTTCTGGAATAAGTTTATGAAGGATATGGGCTTGGTATTTGAGGAAGAGCCTTTCAAAAAGCTGATTAACCAGGGGATGATACAGGGGAGGTCAAGTTTTATACACAAATTTAATTTTCAATTAGAAAATATTGATGATCCTGAAAATGGTTTGGTTCCAGGGATTGATCATATTGTAGTTGTTTACATATCCTATGATTTGGTTGATAAATATCTAAATGATGGGGTATCATTCAAAAAGTTAATCGATTCACTAAACGAGAGATATAAGCATACATTGCAGGGGTTTAATTGTAGGATTTCCTCTAAAAGCCATCTTGTAATACCTCATCATATAGATATCAAGTTTGTCAATAATGATGTCTTGGATATATCTAAGTTCGAACGGTTCAGTAATGAGAATTTAAAACGCTTTAATTTAGATTCAATAAATGAATTCGTTTTCGATAAAAAGTTTACTTGTTCATGGGAAGTTGAAAAGATGTCAAAATCTAAATTCAACGTGGTTAACCCGGATGATTTGATAGAACGTTATGGCGCGGATACCTTGCGCATGTACGAAATGTTTTTAGGTCCGCTGGAGCAAAGCAAACCGTGGAATACCAATGGTATTGAGGGGGTATTTAAGTTCCTGCGTAAATTCTGGCGTTTGTTTCACAATGATAAATGGGATTTCAGCGTATCCGATGCTGAACCATCGAAAGCTGAATTAAAATCATTGCACAAGATCATCCGTAAGGTGGAGGAAGATGTAGAGCGTTTCTCGTTCAATACATCAGTTTCCAGCTTTATGATAGCGGTAAATGAATTGACTGACCTGAAGAGTAATAATAAAGCGGTACTACAGGATATGGTGATCATACTTTCGCCATATGCGCCGCACATTTGCGAGGAGCTGTGGGTATTGCTGGGCAATAAGGCAGGCACGTTATCATACGCGGCTTATCCTAAGTTTAACTCGGCTTATTTGGTTGAGGATGATTTTGCTTATCCTATATCCATCAACGGCAAAACAAAAATGAACCTGAGCATCCCGCTAAGTTTGGATGCTACCGATACTGAAGCTTTTGTTTTGGCTAATGCCGATGTGCAGAAATACCTTGACGGAAAATCCCCTAAAAAGGTGATTGTTGTTAAGGGCAGGATAGTGAATATGGTGGTTTAGCCCCCTAACCCCCTGAAGGGGGAATTATAAAGTTGCAAATCAGAACCCTCTCCCCTGGAGAGGGCAGGTTGAGGTCATAGTGTAACATTTACAATATGTTACGATGAATTTTGATAAAAATGACTAAGTTATTGTAACATTTAGGGTAATTTTGCCTCCAATTTGAAAAATACCCGCAAAATGAAACAATTCATTACGTTTATATTATTATTTGGTACCATATTTACTGCTAAAGCCCAGTTTGGCGGCGGCTCTGCAATAACCGGAAAAATCTCCGGGACTATTATTGATTCGGTTACCAAAAAGCCTGTTCAATATGCCAGCGTTGCCATTTATTACAGCAATGGCACAGCGCCCGTAAACGGTATCATAACCGATGAAAAAGGCAGTTTTAAGCTATATAACATAAAGGCCAACAGCTATAAAGTAGTTATTACTTTTGTAGGCAGTTATGTAACCAAAACCATTAACCCGGTAGTTACTACCCTATCAAAACCCGATAATAATATGGGAACGATTTTGATAAAGCCGGATGACCGTGTATTAGGTGAAGTTAAGGTTACAGGCCAGGCAGCATTGATAGAGAACCATATTGATAAGCTGGTTTACAATGCCGAAAAAGACCTTACCGCAGCAGGCGGCAATGCTTCCGATGTGCTTCAAAAAGTACCAATGGTATCGGTTGACTTAAATGGTAATGTGGCTATCCGCGGCGACCAAAACGTTAAGGTATTAATTAACGGCAGGCCCTCAGGAATGACATCAACCAGTTTGGCTGACGCACTGAAAGCCATACCCGCCGACCAGATAAAAAGCATTGAAGTAATCACCTCGCCATCGGCAAAATATGATGCGGAAGGTTCGGCAGGCATTATTAATATTGTCACCAAATCAAAAAATATATCAGGTATCAGCGGCTCAGTGAGCGGTGGTATCGGTACTAAACAAAATAACGGTAACATCAACTTTAACTATAATAAAAACAGGTTTAACTTCACGGCTAACTTAAGTGGTAACTTAACCTGGCCGCAAACTACGCCTACTGATTTTTTGCAGAGCATTACGAAAAATGATACTATTTATACTACGGATAACCATTCAACAAGTAACGTAAAGCGCCATGCCTTAATGGGTTCGTTCAATATGGGTTATCAGTTTAATAACTATAATAACTTAACATCGAATTTTCGTTTAAATGGTGGTGGTTTCCATATTAAAGGAACTACCGATAATTCGCTGCAAACTGATCCGACTTCATCTACTACAGGTTCATATACAGGCATGTCGCAATCAGATAATACTTTAAGCGGGTTCGACTGGGATATTGATTATGACCATAAGTTTAAAAAAGAGGGCGAGGACCTGGATTTCTCAGCACAATGGAGCCACAGTATTATCAATACCAGCTACCTGTATAACTACACCGCCATAAGCCCCAACCAACGTGGTTTTAACGACGGTACCAATAACGAATATACCTTGCAGGCAGATTATACTTTACCTATTAGTAAATTATTAAAACTGGAAGCGGGTGGTAAAAGTATCTTCAGGCGCTTAAGCAGCGATTATCAGAATTTTAACCTTGATGACCAGGGTAATTATATTTACGATAATGTGAACTCAAATGATTACAATTACAACCAGGATGTTTATGCAGGCTACACTGTTTTAACTTTCACATTGCCAAAAAGCTACTCTATTTTAGCCGGCGCGCGTTATGAAAATACACAGATAGATGGTATACCAACTAATTCTTTACAATCGGATGTTATTCCATTTCATAGTTCATATGACGTATTTATACCAAGCTTAACTATTCAAAAAGCGCTCAACCCGTCGAACACTTTAAAATTAAGCTACAGCAAGCGTATACAAAGGCCAAGCTTGCAGTTCCTGAACCCGTTCCTGAATACCAGCCGTATCCAGAGCGAGAGCCAGGGTAACCCTGAGTTATCACCCGAAATTTCGCAAACTATTGAATTGAATATAAATTCATTCATCAAAACATCGCTGGTTAATTTCTCGGTTTATTATAAACATACATCGGGAACTATTGAGGGTATCGCCAACCCAGTAAAATATATAGCGGGTGCCGACACCATACCTGCAACGTTGACCACCTATCAAAATGTTGGCTATCTTAACTCATGGGGTGCAAGTTTTTATGGATCGATAAACCCTATAAAGATTTTAACCATCCGCGGTAGTATTGATGCTTATACCTTTCATCCGAATGCATCGCTTCAATACCAGGGCCAGCAGTTGGCATCGGATGATAAAACGCATTTGCAGTACAATGCTTTTTTAAGTGCCTCGGTTTCCTTAAAAAGCGGTTTCATAGCCGAAGCCTTTGCAGTTGATCGTTCAAAACAATATAACTTGCAAGGATACAACCCGGGCTTTTACTATTATGCAATTGGGGTAAGGAAACAGTTTGATAATAAAAAGGCTTCCTTGGGCTTAAATATGGTTAATCCATTCTCATATTATGAGAACTTTAACTCAAGCATTAAAAGCCCTACAATTAACCAAACCAGCTATACACAATTTCCTTTCCGTTCATTCGGCATAACATTTAGCTATAGCTTTGGTAAAACAACCTTTAGCAACCCTAACGACCCAACTGCCAAGAAGAAAGGCGTAAACAATGACGACCTTAAACAGGATGATTCTGGTGGCGTAGGTGGCGGCGGACGCTAATTAGAAAATAAAAATTGAAAGAGGCTCTATCATAAGTAAAATCCGGTGAGGGACAACAAAATAAAATTTGGCTGATAGTGTTCTCTATGTCGATCAGTGCAATTTTTTTAGTAAAAAGCAAGAATTTTGGGTTAACACTGTTAATTATTAAATGTCTTATAATCAGTGTTTTAATAATTTGGTTGCTTGAAATTGTGTTAAGTTATGTTAACCATATAATATGTAAACTTACCACAGCAGAATACAAAGAAAGGAACATTGGACGGACAGATCCAAATAATATTTCGACCGGTTTTTTGAAAAATATATTTTTGATACAGCCTCTTTTTGTTTACTCCCTTCCCACATCAATCCCAATTTGTTTCGGTAGGAGCGAAGCATTAAAGGTTTTGCATTCACCGTGTTTTATTTTGTAGTCGAACAGCATTTCGCCATCAATTACCTGGATGTCGAAGTAGAAGTTGCGTACGTAATCAGGATATTTTTGTTCCAGCTGGGCTATTTGCAGATCATGCGTGGCTACCATGCCTACTCCTTTTTTGCTGATGAGCTGCTCAATTACAGCTTTTGATCCTAAATATTTATCAACCGAATTGGTACCGCGCAGCATTTCATCTATCAGGAAAAAGACCTTTGGCTCATTGCTTACGGCAGCCAGCAACAGTTGCAGGCGATCAAGCTCGGCTTTAAAGGTAGAGGTGCTTTCGTTCAGCGAGTCTTTTATACGCATATAGCTGATGATAGTGATGACCGATACCTGCATCTCGCCGGCACAAACAGGTGCGCCGCATAGCGCCAATACGGTATTTATGCCAATGGTACGCAGGAAGGTACTTTTACCTGCCATGTTCGAGCCGGTGATAATGTCGATGTTAAAAGCGTTGTTTAATTCATAGTCGTTGGCTACCCTATGTTGCTCACTAATGAGCGGGTGGGCCAGGTTTTTGGCGGTTACGGTGTAGCCTTCGCCATCTGCAATCTGCGGGTAGCACCAGTCGGGGTAATTGATGGCTAAGGAGCCAATACTGATGAGTGCCTCAAATTCGGCAATAACATCAAAGGCGGTTTCAATATCGTCGCGGTTTTGGCGTTTCCAGTTTTCAATCGCTATCACCTGTTTTATCGCCCATAAAAAAAATACGTTCAATATAAAACCTACAATCATTATCAGGGTGTAGCCCAACTTGTTTATGAGTATGGATAGCTCTTCAATGCTTTTTTGGGTACGGCCATTGTTTAGTTTTTGGTTCAGATCGCCGCAACCGGTCGACTGCCATTGTTCCGTTTCAATAACTTTTAACACTATGGCGTAGTTGGCCAGCACCTTGCCTATTTTATCGGCAATAGCGGCCGATTTTACAAGGTATTCGCTTTTTGCCGTAAGCAGTGCCAGGTTAAAAATTACTATCGCGATAGCAGCAAAAGTGATGAATGAATAAAAGAAACTGCCGATAATAGCCGCCGATAACAGGAACGGAGTGATTTTAGCATATATCGACATCCATTTTTCGCCGGGCAAATTGAGTGGCAGGCGCAGGTAGGCAAACAGGCTGTTTAGCTGAATGGCATCTTTGTTATTGGCAAACAGTAGTCGGGCTTGCAGGTCAAGCTTCCAGCTGCTTTTGGTTGATAGCTCTTTAACGGCATCCTGCCTGTTCAGTACTGTATTTTTGGGTGATGGCTTGCTTAGCCAGTCTGCCAGTTTATTATTACCCGCTGATGTTGCCGAGCGGTTTATGAGTTGGAAAAGCGATGCTTCGCCAAATATGTCGAGATCGGAAGTATAAAAATGTTTCTCGTTGCTGTATTGCTGGCCGTTGCTGTATATGTTCTTATGTTCAATTATACTGCTTAGCTCGTTTTCATTAACCCGTAACAGGTGTTGAAAATATTCCTTTTGTGCCTCGAACCCCGACTGTTTTTGTACCAGCCAGGCAAAGCAGAATAGCAGGATAATAGCCGCAACAGCAATAACGGTAAAGTTATCCTGCATTTTGCCAATACATATTGCCAAAACCAGCAAGCCTATAACGCCAAGCCGCATAAATGAGTAAGCATTGATGCGCTTTTTATAATTATCTACCTGTTGCTGCGCGGCAACTATGCGTTGTTGGTAATCGTTTATGATATCCAGTTCCATTGTTTGTTTTAAGGTAATTTTTTGTTGAAATGTTGCAACGTTGTAAAGTTGTAAAGTTGTAAAGTTTTTTGTTTGTTGAAAGGGTTAAATGTTTAAGTTTTTATAACTTTCCGACAAGAAAGCAGTATATCAACATTTCAACCTTCCAACTTTAAAACATTACAACAATCCTCCCCACATGAAGATCACCTTTTTAACAGTTGGTAAAACCGAGGACGCTTATTTAAAAGAAGGTATTGAAAAATACGTAAAACGCCTGAAGCATTATACCCGGCTGGAAATTATAGATCTGGCTGAACTGAAAAATACAAAGGCCCTAACTGCCGAACAGCAAAAGGTTAAAGAGGCGGAGATGATCCTTAAAAAGATTAGTGTCACCGACTTTGTGATTTTGCTGGATGAAAAGGGGGCGGAGCTAAGCTCCAAACAATTCGCCGCCTATCTCGATAAAAAAAATATCAGCGCCGCGGCAAGTCTGGTCTTTATAGTAGGAGGGCCTTATGGTTTTGATGAATCTGTTTACCAGCGCGCCAATGATAAGCTGTCCCTTAGCCGTATGACGTTTTCGCACCAAATGGTGCGCTTGTTTTTTATTGAACAACTGTACCGGGCCTTTACCATTATAAAAGGCGAGCCATATCACCATGAATAAATTTAATTATTGATTTATTGAATTGCTGAATTATTGATTTGTTAAAATTTGCCAATTGCTAAGGCCTTTTGACTTTTGATTTTTAACTTTTGAATTTTAAAATGGCTACCTTTGCAGCATGTCAGCTACCCCCTCACACTCACATGACCATTCGCATGACGACCATGGGCATTCACACGACGATGGCCACTCGCATTTGCATGGTTTCGGCCATCACCACCACGATCATACTCCTAAGATCACCAATTTAAATACCGCTTTTATTGTCGGAATCATACTTAATTCGGCTTTTGTTATTGCCGAAGTTATTGCGGGTTTGATCAGTCATTCATTATCATTATTAACCGATGCCGGCCATAACCTGAGCGATGTTGTCGGGCTGGCGCTGGCGCTGCTAGCATTTAAATTGACCAAAGTAGGCTCAAACAATAAATACACTTACGGTTATAAAAGGTCGACCATTATTGTTTCCTTTTTTAACGCGGTGATATTGTTTGCATCGGTCGGTGTGATCGCTTACGAGGCCGTGGTCCGCTTTGTTAACCCCGAGCCTATATCCGGCAGTATGATGGCTTTTGTTGCTTTAGGCGGCATATTTGTGAATGCTATAACCGCGTATTTATTTGTAAAGGATAAAGACAAGGACCTGAATGTAAAAAGCGCCTACCTGCACATGGCCATGGATGCTATTGTATCGTTTGGTGTGGTGATATCGGGGGTAATCATTTATTTCACCAAATACTATTGGATTGATAGCGCAGTAAGCTTAATTGTTGGCCTTATTATATTGCGTGGTACCTGGAGCCTGCTAAAAGACAGCCTGCGCCTGGAAATGGACGGTGTGCCCAAGGAAATGAACCTTACCAAAATAAAGGATGAATTAATGAAAGCTAAGGGTGTTGTTGATGTGCATCATATGCACGTTTGGGCATTAAGCACTACCGAAAACGCTTTGACCGCACATTTGGTTGTCGACCCGGCTCATATAGCCATATTTGGTGAGATAAAACATGACCTTCGCCATCGGCTTGAGCATTTGGATATTAGCCACAGTACGTTTGAACCGGAGTTTTCGGATGAGAAGTGTAAGCAGCCGGATTGTTGAGCCCCCTAACCCCCTGAAGGGGGAACATAAAAACAAAAAAAGCCGATTAGGAAACTAATCGGCTTTGCTATTTACAAAAAAACGGATTTAAAGATTCTGTAAATCCTTAAATCCGTTAAATCCCGGTTCAGACAATTACTCCGCCCTTCTTGGTTTGGCAGTAAGCTTTGGTTTAGCCGAAGCTTTTGGCGCGGGTTGTTTTGCTACAGCCTTTGGTGCTGCAGCTGCAGGTGTTTTTTTAACTTTAACTGCTGGTTTTGCTTCTTCAGTTGCTGCCGGTGCAGCTTCTGCTTCCGCGGGTGCTTCGGTTTTAACTTCTTCGTTAAAAATAGGCATGTCCTTCAGTATGTGGAACCAGGTCACTATCTTTTTCATGTCCGAAGCATATACCTTTTCTTCGTCATGATCAGGCGCTACCTCGCGGAAAAGCTCCCGTAATTTTTTGGTATCGTCTTTGGCATCGGTTATGCTTTTGGCAGTTTTCATGCGTTCAAAAACATCGGTTAGCCTAATGTCATCGTCAAAACCAAAAATGGTTATTTCATCCAATGCAGCCAGTTTAGCGGTTGAAAGGTTAGCTATCAGTTTGGTTTTTTGTGCGTCGAGGCTTTCCAGTATAAAGCCTGTTTTGTTTTGCGTAAGCGCACGCCACAATCCCGGTTTGCCCGATACGGCTACTATTCCCTGTAGGTTCATGTTTTTTATTTATTGAATGAGTGAATTAGTGATTGAGTGAATAATGATCACTGCACTAATTAGTCCTCAATTACTTCTATGTTTAATATTTTATCACCTTGGCGTATGGCATCAACCACGTCAACGTTCTCAACAACTTTACCAAAAACGGTATGGTTGCGATCAAGGTGAGCGGTATTGTCGCGGCTGTGGCAAATGAAAAACTGCGAGCTGCCGGTGTTTCTGCCTGCGTGTGCCATTGACAGTACGCCACGATCGTGGTATTGGTTGCCGCCTGTTAATTCGCAATCAATTTTGTAGCCCGCGCCACCAGCACCTGTACCGGTTGGATCACCACCCTGTATCACAAAATTAGGTATCACACGGTGAAAGATCACATTATCATAAAATCCTGATTTAGCCAGTTTCCTAAAATTGGCAACCGTGTTTGGCGCGTCATTGTCGTAAAATTCTACGGTCATGTCGCCTTTTTCGGTTTTAATTATCGCTTTGCTCATTTTAATTTTTAAATAGTTGGCAAAGGTAATAATTTGAGGCGAAAGGTGAAAGGGTAAAAAGCCCCACCTAAATCCTCCCCGGTAGGGAGGACTTTAAAAAGGAAAAGCTAAAAGGCAGAAGATTCATAGAGGGGCTTATGAGGTTGATTCCACCGACCGGTATTTTTTGAAATATTCAACTATTGTATCATAAATATCCTGATCATTGCCAGCAATATATTTAGTTGATATACTGATATCCTTAACGTTTTCTATCATAGTGAATCTAATTTCATATCCCCCATTACTAATGGCTCCATAATCAATACTTTGTATGTCTTTCCAATAGATCACTCTGCCACTAATAAAAAATTTAAGTTTGGTTTCGTCCAATTCAAGTGCGGTTTGGCCTTTCAATAATGGGAGAAAGAATTTTTTAGAAAAATAAACAGCCATCCCGCATACAGCTAAGGAAGGAAGGCCGAAATATAGCCAATTATGATAGTCGCTGCGAACAGAATACAGCATAACTGTTATAAAGCAGATCATGCCCAAACACAAAAGCGCACCAAACCAAGTTTGTCCAGCACTATATTGATATTTCTTAAGTTCCATATAAGTTATGGAATCAAATATAAAAGATTATACTATACATATCATTCATAATACCTTCCACAATTATTCGTTAAATTTGAACATGAAGCAGCTGAAATATCTTTTACCTTTTGCCTTTCTCCTTTTACCTTTTTTCAGCAAAGCTTCTTCCATTCTCATCCCTATGGATGATGAGCAAAAGGATCATTTAAAATCATACGGTATCGCATTTTGGGTATTGAAAAACAGCCAGGAAGTGGATTGGCTGCTCAATTACCGGGGCGGCAGCTTTATGATGAAGTACAATAAAAAGATTGAGGACGAATGCAACATACGCGGGGTAAGCTACCAGGTGATTGCAGACGGGCAAGCCGATCAGATCATTACTGAAGTGAGTGATCCGTCGGTCAATATGGATGTGGTGAAACTGGAGAAAGCGCCCCACATGGCGGTGTATTCGCCAAAGGATAAACTGCCCTGGGATGATGCCGTTACGCTGGTTTTGAAATATGCCGAGATACCCTACGATGTGGTATATGACGAAGAAGTGATCCGCGGCGATCTGCCCAAGTACGACTGGCTGCACCTGCACCACGAGGATTTTACGGGGCAATACAGTAAGTTTTATGGTGGATTCCGTTATGCCCAGTGGTATAATGACGATGTGCGGAACCAGGAGGCTATGGCGCATAAGCTGGGCTTTATTAAGGTGTCGCAAATGAAACTGGCCGTGGCGCAACACATACGCGATTTTTGCGCAGGCGGCGGGTTTTTGTTCGCCATGTGTTCGGGGACGGATACGTTCGATATAGCCCTTTCTGCGCATAACACCGATATTTGCGAGGCTATGTTTGATGGTGATGCCGCCGACCCTGCTGCGCAGTCGAAACTGGATTTTAGTCAGACTTTCGCCTTTCAGAATTTTACTATTGATATGAACCCGCTGTCGCATAGCTTTAGCAATATTGATGTAACGCCCACAAGGCAGGTTGACCAGGCGCATGATTTTTTTACGCTGTTTGATTTTTCGGCCAAGTGGGATGTGGTGCCCAGTATGCTTACGCAGGACCATGACAAGGTGATAAAAGGCTTCATGGGGCTTACCACCGCCTTCGATGAAAGCAAAATAAAGCCCGGCGTAATTATTATGGGCGAAATGAAAACCGCCAACGAGGCCCGCTATATTCACGGCGAATATGGTAAGGGCCAGTGGACATTTTATGGTGGCCACGACCCCGAAGATTACCAGCATATGGTTGGCGATCCGCCTACTGATCTTAAGCTGCACCCCAATTCGCCGGGTTATAGGTTGATACTAAATAATGTGCTGTTCCCGGCGGCCAGGAAGAAGAAGCAGAAGACCTAATGGGCGATAAATAATCGCTATGTCAAATAGATATTATTGATGTTATGTTATTAAACAATAACAGTAATTTTACTGTTATAAAACTAAAAAACTCAATAGTATGAAACGTATTGCAAAAGCACATTGGAAGGGTAACCTACAAGAAGGTAAAGGTGAAATATCAACCCAAAGCACCATCCTTAATAACACAAATTACTCATTTAAAACAAGGTTTGCCGATGGCGTTGGCACCAACCCTGAAGAATTGATAGCTGCCGCACATGCCGGTTGCTTTACCATGGCTGTTAGCGCAACATTAACTCAAGCAGGTTTTACCGCCAATGATCTTGATACCGAAGCCGTGCTTGACCTTGATTTGCAAAACCTTGTAATTAACGGCATACAGTTAAACCTGAAAGCAGCTGCTATTGATGGAGTATCGGAAGAGAAATTTAAAGAAATAGCCGAAGGTGCAAAAGCAAATTGCATAGTTTCAAAAGCTTTGAATGTGCCTATTACTTTAAATGTAGAATATAATTAATCTACTGTAACATATCAGCTTTGAAGCCGTCCTAATGTTGGGCGGCTTTTTTTGTTTAATAAACCTTAACAAATCACCCTTTTGGGGGAAATATTGCCGCTGGTGGGCATATCATTACATTTTTTCGGAATAACTGGATATATTTATAATCTCATTATTAATCAAACTACAATATGACTTCAAATTTTATTAAACGCTGTACATTAACTGTTGCAGGGCTGCTGCTTGCTGTTAGCTCATTTGCACAGGTACGCCTGCCTGCAGGTTATTACTTAAAACAATTACCCAACGGGTTACAGGTAATGGTTATTGAAAATAGTAAAGTGCCACTGGCCACTATCGAAATAGCCGTTAAAAATGGCTCATTTACCGAGGACTCGGTTTATAACGGTCTTTCCCACCTGTTCGAGCACATGTTTTTTAAGGCTAACAAAGACTACCCTACACAGGCGCAATTTTTAAAACGCACCCAGGAGCTTGGCGCTATATGGAACGGTACTACCAGTAACGAGCGTGTAAACTACTTTTTTACGTTCGACAGGGACAGCCTGAAAGCAGGGCTTAAATTTTTGAACGCTGCTATCCGTTTCCCGATATACCGTGTTGAGGATATGCAGAAGGAAAGGGTAGTGGTTGACGGCGAGTTTCAACGTGCTGAAAGCAACCCCTTCTTCCAGCTTAATTTTGAAGTGGAGAAACGTGTGTGGGGCGACCTCTTCACCCGCAAAAACCCAATAGGTATACACAACATCATCAACACGGCTACGCCTGAGAAAATGATGATCATAAAAAATAAATATTACTTTCCTAACAACAGCCTGCTAACTATTTGCGGCGATGTGAAGCATGAAGAAGCATTCGCGCTGGCTGAAAAAATATTCGGCGACTGGGAAAGCAGCGGATCGGACCCTATCCAAAAATATCCTATACCGGCATTCAAACCAATTGCTAAAAACGACTTTTTTGTAAAGGAATCAACCATCGCTCGTACGCCTTTTATGCAGTTTGAATGGCAGGGCCCGGCTTACGAAACCGATTCGGCATCAACCATAGCTGCCGATGTTTTCTCGACAATATTGGGCCTAAACTCGGCTAAATTACAGCAGTCATTGATTGATAAGGGGCTGGCAAGCGGCGTTGGTATAAATTACCAAACCTGCAGGTATGTAGGGCCAATTACTATACAAGTAGTACCTAATCCCGGCAAAATAAAAGAGTGTTTTGACGAGGTGATGCACCAGATCAGTATGTTTGATGATCCTGGTTATTTTACCGATCAGCAATTGGCTGATGCCAAAGCTATTTTGTTGCGTAATAATAAATATGCAAAAGAAAAGCCATCATCGCTGCCAAGCCAGGTAAGCTATGCCTGGGCAAGTACATCGCTTAATTATTACACCGATAATACCGATGATTACCAAAAAGTGACCCGTGCCGATATTAAACGTTACCTGGATACCTATTTAGTAGGCAAACCAGCTGTTGCCGGGTTAATAATAGACCCTACGTTAAATAAACAGGTTAATGCTGCATCGTTTTTTGTAGCTAAGTAATTTTAAATTTTATAAGGATGAAAACCATCATGAGCTGCCGCCTAAAAGCCAAAATTTTAGCTCATGATAGCTTTCATACCATTAAAAAACAAATATCACGATGAAAAAATATATATACACGCTGCTTATAGCAGCATCGGTAGTAAGTGCAAAGCCGGCAATGGCGCAAAATAAGGCTTACGAAATGATGGTTAACGGGGTAAAAGTGATAGTACAGCCCAGCGGTAACGATATTGTTGAAATACAAACCATTTTAAAAGGCGGCGTACATAATTACCCTGCCGACAAAATGGGTATTGAAGCATTGGCCATGACTGCCCTTACCGAGTGCGGCACCGTAAGGCACGATAAAAACAGCTTTAAAGATGCGTTGGACAGGGTAAGTGCCTCAATTTACGGCTCGAGTGGTAAAGATTATTCGGTTTTGGGAATGAGTTGTATTAAAAGTGACCTTGATGCCGTTTGGCCTTTATATAATGAGGCCTTGACCCAGCCACGGTTTGATACTACCGAATTTTCGCGGATAAAGGATGACGCCATAAATAACCTTAAACAAAGGGAATCATCGCCTGATGCGGCTATTGATAAAATGGCTAACGAAACGGCTTTTGCCGGCAGGGACTTTGCAAAGGATCCTAACGGCACACCCGAGATCATATCAAAACTGACAGCTGCTGAAACCAAAGCATATTATAACACAATACTTAGCCGCTCGCGTATGCTAGTTGTTGTTGTGGCCGATCTTGACCGCTCGGTTATTGAGCAAAAGGTTGGGCAAATGCTGGCCGGTATAAAACTGGGCAAACCTGTTGGATTGCAAAAAACATTCTTCAGAGTTTATAACAACAGCTTTAAAGCAGAATCAAGGGACCTGGCAACTAACTATGTTGAAGGTGTTACAAGCGGCCCCGAAGTTGATGCCCCTGATTATATAGCGTTTAGCGTTGCCATGCGGATATTTGCACAGCGCCATTTCCTTGATATTCGTACCAACAATGGCTTGTCATACGCGCCACAGGCTTGGTTCTCGAACGGTTCAACCACATCGGCCAGGTTTTCAGTATCGACCACCATGCCCGATAAATATATAGCCGTATTTGATAAACTGGTTGACAGCACTAAGAAACATGGCTTCACTAAAGACGAACTGGCCGATATGAAGATAACCTATTTAACAGGTTTCTACTATAAAAATGAGACTAATGGTGCACAGGCAGCATCAATAGCATCGAATGAAGTTTTGCGCGGCGATTGGAAGCATTCGTTACAATTGGTGCAGGATGTGAAAAAAGTAAGCCTTGCCGACATAAACCAGGCCTTCAGCAAATACATTGGCAACATTGTTTGGGTTTACCAGGGTGATACCAAAAAGGTGAATCCTAAGTTATACATCAACGGTACTTTAGGCACAGGGGATAACCCGGTGGCTAATTAGTCGATAGTCTATGTTCAATAGTCCATAGTCAGTGGCTGATAACAAAAACGCCCGAAGCTTGCTTCGGGCGTTTTTGTTATATTACGTCACATAAAAAGACATTTATGGTACAATACTCAAATTATATGGTTAACATAACTTAACACAATTTCAAGCTTTTTATCAATTAATATATTGATTATCAATTATTTAATAAATAAAATGGGTAAAATGTGTTAACCATGTAATTACGCCTTTT
>CAIWRU010000219.1 GCA_903915155.1 uncultured Mucilaginibacter sp. | reverse complement strand
CTGTTCCTGAGGCCCTTTTCTGTATAATTTCAGGCGAAATAGTTAAACTGTCGGTAAAGAACCTGTTCATGATCGCTGCCCCGCCCTGGAAAGGGAAAGTTAACTGTTCCTGTGCCTTTGAACTAACGGCTGCTGTTAATAATACAATAGCTATTAAACTGCTTTTTATAAATGTCTTAATCGCGTGGTTCTCTTTTAGTACCTTCATATAATTCATATTCAAATAAGCGGCAATCCAGCTTGCCGTTGTAAAACTCAATTTTTCGCGAAGCTTTCAGGCCTATCTTTTTAGCCAGGTCGGGGTTGCCGGTAAAAACATAACCCCGGTAGCCAAGGCACTTCTTTTTCAAAAAGTCGCCCATGCGTTTGTAAGTTATTTCCAGTTTGGTGTGTACACCCAGGCGTTCGCCGTATTCGGGGTTAAACATTACAATACCCGGTTCTTCAGGCACTTCAGTCTCTTCAAAATCACAAACAGCAAAATCAATTAAATGTTCTACGCCCGCTGTGCGCGCATTTTTTTGGGCGATGTCAACCGCATCTTCCGAAATATCAGTAGCTATAATTTTAAATGAAAGCTCCTTTTTTGATTTATCCTTCAGCTTCCTGCGTTCAACAAAAAATACCTGCTCATCATAACCCATAATATGCATAAACCCGTAATTCATGCGGAAAAGGCCGGGGCATTTGTCGGTAGCAAGCAAGGCAGCTTCAATAGCCAACGTGCCCGAACCGCACATGGGGTTAATGAAGGTGCTTGCCTTATCCCAATGTGTTGCCATAATGGTTGATGCCGCCAAAGCCTCGAGCATAGGCGCTTTACCCGGTATTTTACGGTAACTGTGCTTGGCCAGCGTTTCACCCGACGTATCCAAAAATATTTCGGCCTTATCATCCTGCCAGTATAAATGTATCACGGTTTTGTTGGCATCGGCACCTGAATTGGGGCGTATGCCTTTTACCGATTTTATACGGTCAACAATAGCATCCTTAACCTTCACATTGGCAAATAACGGGGTAAGGATATGCTCGTTATTTACATTCGATGTAACCGAAAAATAGCCGGTAAAATCAATATACTTTTCCCATTCTATCTTAACCAGGTTATCATACAATTCTGTTGGGTCGGCTGCTGTAAAACTCTGTAACAGGTACAACACCTGGCTTGCGCAGCGCAGGTTAAGGTTTAAGGCTATACAATCATTAACAGTGGCTGTTAGCTCAATGCCGGTTTGGAAAACGCGGTCGGGTGTAAAACCCAATGCTTCAACTTCGTGCTGCAAATAGGGCGACAGCCTTTTATTGCAGGTTATTATAATTTTACTCTCGGTTTCAAAAACTGACATACTTCAATATATATCCCTAAAAATAAGGAACGGCAAAAATACTATATATATGTAACAGTAGGTTACATTAGCCTAAAACAAAAGAAGCTGCCCCTGACAAGGGCAGCTTCTCAATTAACTATTATACTATAGGTAAATGCAGACTTTATTACAATGTTGCAAAATAAACCCCGCCTTGCGGCACAATTTTAGTGCTCGAGAATACGCTGTATGGCATATAGTAAAACCCGTTCAGCCCCCACGAGGTGCCCCATGAGTTTTGTACAAGAAATGCCTGTTTGGTATCGTCATAGCCCACAATTGGTGTTGCGTGGCCCATAAGTGTTAAACCAGTTACCAACGCACCGCTTGAAGTTAAAGGATTATAGGTGTAGCTTGTAGTTGTTAAGCCTTCAAAATAGGCATAAGTGCGGGTATTATCATAAACATTAAGGCCCATCATTACCGGGATGTGGTTCCTTATGCAATTTTTAACGGCAGCGGTATCGCCGGTGTTTATTAAAGTGTAGCTGCTGATCTTGTAACCCAAAGCAGTTGAAATTGCGGTAGCCGAAGGCGCAGTTTTATAAGCGGTTGTTCTATCGCCGCTTGGGTAGGCATATAACGCTTCAGTGGTTATGCCATATTTGGCTAAAGCCTGGTCTATGTTAACCATATTGGCACCATTATCGGCGCTTATTTTTTCCTTAAGAATGTTTACCCTTTCTTCATAATATAAAAACGCCGGGCTTAATAGTGGTGGGAATGAGCCATATTTATAGTTCCACAATATTTAATAAGCCTCAGTTCCACAAAAACCGGTACATGAACCTATTTGGCCCTGGTCGCGCACAGCAGGGGTGGCCAACGACATCACAGCAGGTGCAGGTGTTACCGCATTAAGCGCAAATTTCCGCTGAAACTCATCTTTTGAATATACAGGTATTGATGCATATTCTTCGAGTGTAGTGGGCAATAAACCATAAGCATGCTTGCTTGTTGTGGTAACATCAACTGTTTTAACAGGCGTTGGATTTGCCTGGTTTGATTTTGAGCAACCGTAAAGAGTTGATGCTACGATTGCTAATGTTAAAACGGATTTGAAGGTGGGGTTAAATTTCATCCTTTTTAGTTTTGGTTAGTGAATAATGAGGTTAATTAACAGGTAAAATGAAAAACATAATACCGGGTTGATAAGCTCAATATATTAATTAATATATATATCGTAAAATAATTGTTACAAAAACCGCTTATTTTTTTAAAGAAATATTAATAATAAGGCTAAAACAAGCGATCAGTAAGAGTAATTATTCAAAACAAAGCCCGATTATTTCAAATAATTGCATTTGGCGATAAATGATAAGATAAGCTTATTTAACTAAAACAATACCTGAATAAACTATTATAATATCTTTTTTTGCCCAGGGGCGGCTTGCGGTTATTTTAAGGATGGAGGCACCTTTTTTTATAGCGATAAATTGCCACGTGGCATAGCCGGGTGAGCCGGGCCGGTTATTACTCCCGGGACCGACAGTGTAATGTTTTATTAGCTGCAAAACCGCCTTATTGTATTGGGGCTTATTAAACCGATAACCACCATCAACATGGTCGGGTAGGGTTAATGTAAATCTTTGGCTTTTGCTGATTGTTCTTTTTTTACCCGAATCATCACTGCTAAATTTTATTATATGAGTTTTTGTAACCTGGCTGCGGCTAATTATGGGTGCAGATATCAACAATAGTATAAGCGCTGTTTTGCAAGTTAAATTCATTTGTCAACTGTCAATAAAGTATCCTATAAATATAAGGAGGTACAAACTGTTTTGTGGAAAACTTAACTGATAATATTGGCAATTTGTGAACTAATTAATCCGCAAATTGATTTCATACCATTAACTTTACACTTTAATACTTTTTAAAGCTATGGAAATTAAAGGTAAGGTACATGAAGTGGCCCCCACCGTACAGGTTACGGACTCACTTAAAAAAAGAGAACTGATAATTGAATATATTGAGAACCCACAATATCCCGAATATTTAAAGTTCGAAGCTATACAGGATCGCTGCAATTTGCTCGACAATGTTAAGGTTGGTGATGATGTTGAAGTGTTCTTCAACCTGAAAGGTCGCCCCTGGACTGATAAAACAGGCAAAAAGAGCTATTTCAACTCCATGCAGCTGTGGAAAATAAATGTATTGGCAGGTGCCAGCGCAGCCAGTACCCCTGAATATGCGCCACCGGCCGACATCAGCTCGGCTCCGGATGATGACGATCTGCCGTTTTAACTAGTTTGCGACGATTTTTTATAAAAGAAAAGGGCCTTTCAGTTGAAAAGGCTCTTTCTTTTATATGTTTTTTTACTCCGGACTATAGACTCTATACTTACGACTAACTAATCCTTCATTATCTCCTTTATAGCAACCTTATTGCCTTGTTTTACCTGCAGGTAATACACTCCGTTCAGGCCAAGCGGAAAGCTTTTATAAAATTTGCCGTTAAGCACTTTTTCGCTCCACAATAAATTCCCCTTGCTGTCCTTAAATTTTACCTCGGCGGCAGCTTTTGATGGTAAACCAAACATTAGCACGGTTTTGCCTGCCGAAAATTCGGGCACTATGGTCAGGTCGGTAATATCAAGCATATCAAGTTGGGCTTTTTCAGGTTTCCCGGCATCAAAATCAAGTGTAGCCGGGTGGTCTGATACACGGTAGCTAACATGTGTGCTTATGCCATCGTTATCGGTATTTGAATAAATGAAGTTTTGCGTGTTTTTACGGCCAAATGCCATTGGGCGGTCATCGTCGCGGTTCATATGAAACTCGCGTACCTCCATCCTGGGTTTTGGTTCGGCGTTCATGCTGTAAGCATAATTAAGGGTAACGGCCGAATCGTTTTTATTATCTCTCCTCAACTCAAATCGCCTTAATTTGGTATCGCCATTAGCAAGCATATCGTTATCCTCATTTTGTTCAATAACTATATCCTTGTTGCTTTTATCGCCTTTGTGCTTGCGGGTGACAATAACCATACTGTGGGGGGCATTTTTGTCGTTTATGTTTATGGTGGCTATTTGGTTAATATCTTTCAAAGCGTCTTTGCGCTCGGCGGCTGTAAGGTCCTTAATATTTTTACCGTTAATAGTAGTATCGCCATTATTAATGTTTATTTGCAGGTCCTTTGTTTGGGCTTGTGCCGAAACCAATGGCGGCAGGCCCAACACTGCCAGGATGCTTAATGTAAAAATGAATTCAAAACCGGGTTTAAATAGGGGCTTTTTCATGATATGCTATTTTTTGTGTAAATCAAAGTTAGCAATAGGTTATATTTCAAGTTGTTAAATGAATATTTAAAATTGTTAAATATTGTTAAATGGCGTTACAGTCGGGTATATTTAAAATATTTTTGTTGTGTAGATGAAGAAAAGAAGTATCCGCATTATTATTGGGCTCATGAGCTTTGCACTTGTGGGTGTTGTTGCTATGCAATTATACTTTTTGTGGCAGTCGTATGATATGCAGTCGAAGCTGTTCGACCGCTCAGTAAACGAGGCATTAAGCAATGTGGCTACCAAAGCCAGCAAGCACGATGCTATTCATTTTTTGAATACCAAAACCACCACCAACTACACACCCAATAAAGCGGGCCATCTGAAGATAATTGAGAAAACCACCATTACCGATAGTGGCCAACTTACCAATATTACCCTTAATCGTAGAAAGCACAGTACTTATCGCGAACGTAAAATAGCGATGCTTCGCGACAGCCTTAAACGAATGATATTGCAAAAGCAAATGGATGAGCAGTTTGGCGCGGCAAAATTACAGATACGTATTGAGGAGTTTACGGATGAAATGGGTATTGAGCACCGCAGGTTTATACCCGAAATTGTAAAAGAAAATGTGCATTTGCCAAAAAATCAAAAACTGCATAAATACGATACGCTAAAATATATTTATGACGACCCGCAGTTTGGCAGCCAGGTGATATTGGCAAAGCGCATAAACCCGCTTTGGCTGCATGAACAGCAAGTTAAGGAAAACGAGCGCAAATTCAGGCAGGTAAAACATTTGCTCGAGAGCGATTCTTTGCAAAACGTGCAGATGGGGCATTCCATGGCTATGCAGAGCCTTGCAGTGGAATATCAAAAATTTGGCGAACCCCTGAGAAAACGTGTCGACCCATTATGGATAGATTCGCTTCTCCGCTTCGAGCTGCGCGATAAAGGTATCGATCTGCCCTTTAGCTACGAGGTGACCAATGCCAATAACGATTCGCTGATATTTTCAAATGCATCGAATACCGGTGGTGTACAACCGGTTTTTAAGCCTGAAGATACTTACCAAACACATATTTTCGGTACCGATGTGATTAACGACCCAGGGAACATCCGCATAACGTTTCCCCAAAAGAACAAGGAGATATTGAACAAAATGACGGCCAGTATGGCTACCACCGGGGGCTTATTGGTGGTACTGGTACTTTGCTTTGGATACACGCTCTTTTCCATCATCAGGCAAAAGAAAATATCTGAAATGAAAACCGATTTCATTAACAACATGACCCACGAATTTAAAACCCCGGTATCAACCATAATGATAGCCAGCGAGGCCTTAAAAGACCAGGAAATTGTTGCCGATAAATCGCGGGTAGCCCGGCTGGCGAATATTATTTATGAAGAGAACGCACGCCTGGGAAGCCATATTGAGCGCGTACTGAATGTAGCACGCATCGAGAGGAATGACTTTAAGCTGGAAAAAAAGCCGCTTGATGTGAACGACATGATAAATATTGTTATTGACAGCATGTCGCTTAAATTGCAAAAGCACGAGGTTAAACTAACCCTAAATCTTGATGCCATAAATGCTATAGTTTTAGCCGACGAGTTGCACTTTAGCAACCTGATATATAACCTGATAGATAATGCTATAAAATACAGCATTGACACGCCAGATATAACCATAAGCACTGCCAACCGCGGCGGCGAGATAGTGATAAAAGTGGCCGACAAAGGCATAGGCATGAGCCGCGACCAGCAAACAAAAATATTCGAACAGTTTTACCGCATACCTACCGGTAACCTGCACGATGTTAAAGGCTTTGGGCTGGGCTTAAGCTACGTGAACACCATAGTAAAAAGGCTTAACGGGGTAATAAGCGTACGATCAGAAAAAGATAAAGGCTCGGATTTTGAATTGAAATTTCCGCTTGCATAAAACAACGACATGAAAAAAATACTATTGGTTGAAGACGACCCTAACCTGGGATTATTGCTGCAGGACTACCTGCAGCTAAAGGGCAAGTTTGATGTTGTTTTATGTAAGGACGGCGACGAGGGCCTGCGCGCCTTTACCAAACAAAATTACGACCTGCTGATACTTGATGTAATGATGCCCAAAAAGGACGGCTTTACCCTGGGTAAGGAAATAAGGAAAATAAACAGCTACGTGCCCATTATTTTTGCTACCGCGAAAGGTATGATTGAAGATAAAATGCAGGCCTTTAACTTAGGCGGCGATGATTATATCACCAAACCCTTCCGTATTGAAGAGCTGCTACTCAGGATAAATGCTTTATTAAAACGTACCGAAAACTCCGAAAAAAAGGAGGAAGAAAAGCAATCGCACTTTAAAGTGGGCAAGTACGAATTTGATTATACCGGCCAGATCATTTCCATAGACGGCACCCACCAAAAACTATCAACCAAAGAAGCCGAACTGCTTCGCTTACTTTGCCTGCGCAAAAACGAAGTGCTTACCCGCGAGGAAGCACTCCTGAATATATGGCACGACGACAACTACTTTAACGGCCGCAGTATGGATGTGTTCTTAAGTAAAATACGCAAGTATTTAAAGGATGACCCTAATGTTGAAATCATTAATGTGCATGGCAGGGGCTATAAGTTGCTGATTAATTAATTACTTACGGCTTCTCATACTAAAAACTGTTTTATCCATTTTGGGTGGCTCATTTTCAGGATAGTTGAAAGCAATACTGTTTAAATAATTGGCAACACGTAACCGTTCTTGCCATGATAGCTCTCTATAATAAGCAGCGTGACTTTTTGAAGCTTCTTCGGCTGTCTGCGCTTTAAAGGCGGTTCTGTCTAAAGGATACGAACTCATTATTCAAATATAATTCAAATATTTGCCCTGTAACAATTTTGTTAAATCTCTTTTTACGTTTTGTGTTAATTATTAGATAAGTTTGTTTTAACTGATCTCATTATTAGCATGAAGAAAAAACTACTTTTCACCTGCCTGCTGGCAGCGGCAATTGCTGCACCCTCATTTGCCCAGGAATCCATTGATACTGCAATGGCCCATAAGATCCGGGACGAAGGATTAAAGCACTCCAAAGTAATGGAAACTGCATTTTATTTAACCGATGTGTCGGGTCCCCGCATATCGGGTTCGCCTCAATTAAAACATGCCCAGGATTGGGCAGTAAAACAGCTAACCACCTGGGGCCTTGCAAACGCCAAACGCGAACCTTGGGGCAAATTTGGCAAAGGCTGGGAAATACAAAAAAATTATGCAGCCATTACCGCACCTTATTATCATGCAATCATTGCAATACCAAAAGCCTGGACCCCGGGTACTAATGGCCCCGTAAGTAGCAACGTGGTTTTAATAAAAGCCGATAGCCTGCCCGACATGGCCAAATACAAAGGCACACTACAAGGTAAAATAGTATTATTTGATACCCGCCCCAATGTGGAGCGCACCTACAAACCCGATGCCGTACGCTACACCGACAGCGCTCTCACCGCAATGGCCAACGCCACCTCGAAAGAAAACCAGAGGGCGGCATTTAACCGCAACTCGCCGGCATTTGTTGCCAGGCGCAAAGCACTGGCTTTACGGGCGGCTATAAACGAGTTTTTATTAAACGAACACGTCGCCTTAGTATTAACCCAGGCACGCGGTACCGATGGTACGGTATTTACCACCAATGGTGCCTCATATGCCGATACTGCCAAAGCAACCAACCCCGAACTTGAAGTTAGCAGCGAAGACTTCCAGCGTATCTTACGCCTGGTAAAAGCCGGCATAAAAGTTAACATGGAAGCTGATATTAAAACCCAATTTTATAACGACGACCTGCAGGGTTATGACGTAGTAGCCGAAATACCCGGTACCGACAAGCACCTGAAAGACCAGGTAGTAATGATAGGCGGCCACCTCGATTCATGGCATGGCGCCACCGGCGCAACCGATAACGGTGCAGGCAGTGCCGTAATGATGGAAGTAATGCGCATTTTAAAAGCGGTTAATTTTAAGCCAAAACGTACCATACGTATAGCCTTATGGAGTTCAGAAGAGCAGGGCCTATTTGGCTCACAAGGCTATGTCCTTAACCATTTCGGCGACCCGAAAACTATGGTATTAAAGCCTGAGCAAGCAACAATATCGGCCTATTATAATTTAGATAATGGCACCGGCAGGATAGATGGAATTTATTTACAAGGCGATTCAGCAGCCGCGCCAATATTCAAATCGTGGCTTGAGCCCTTTAAGGATATAAGCCCCGCCATAGTAACCATAAGAAACACAGGAAGTACCGACCATGTTTCATTTGACGCAGTTGGCATCCCCGGTTTTGAGTTTATACAGGATAGCATGGATTATGGTACCCGCACCCACCACACCAACCAGGACACCTACGATAAATTGGCCGAAGACGACCTGAAACAAGCCGCCACTATTGTAGCGTGGTTTGTGTATAATACGTCGCAGCGCAATGATATGATACCGCGTAAGGACTTACCAAAGCCAGCCGCTAATTAAAAAATAAAGGCGCCGTTGAAATCTTCAACGGCGCCCTAAACATAATTACAAAAAAAGAATTATTCTGCGGCGGCAGCTTCGTTCACATAGCTTTCAGCTACCTGTGTAAGTAATGAATCGGCTTCCTTTTCCTCGGCCAATGTTTCATCCAGTATTTTTTGTGCTTCGGTAAATCCTAACACGCCTGCCAGTGTGCGCATGGTTCCATAAGAAGCAATTTCATAATGCTCAACTTTTTGCGATGCCGATATAATAGCCACATCCCTTACTTCGGTACCTTTATCGGTTTCTTCCAAAAGCTCCTCAGCTTCTTTTAACAAACCGGCCATAGCCTCACTTTTTACGGATTTTGCTTTTTCGCCGATAGATTCAAAGGCGCTTTCAAGGCGGGTAACGTGATTTTTGGTTTGCTCAAGGTGATCGGTAATAGTTTGTTTTAATTCGTCCGACGTAGCGCCTTTTATCATTTTAGGCAGCGCTTTTACCAGGTGTTGCTCGGCCCAGTAAATGTCTTTTAATTCGTCAACAAATAGTTCTTTCAGTGCGTTTTCCTGTTTGGGTGTACGGGTTGCTGCCGAAGCAGATTTTGCCGTTGTTGTTTTAGTAGCCATAATGTAGATTTTTTAATTAATGATTTTTTGTGTTCATCAATTCCTATGCAACTACTATTCCAAAAGGCACTGAAATTCTATTATTTAGAAAAAATATGTATTACAACGAAATAATACTGTTTTATTCATGCCGAAAATTATGTGTGTATGTTTTAAAGCTTTTATAACATTACACATTGTATGTTAAAAGCCACAGGTAAGTAAGGTAGTCCGATTCTTTGGTGGTGAGGTATAATTGCTTGTCAATTTCCTTACACTATCAATGGTAAGCCTATTCTTTTATCCGCCCATCAAAAGTAAAGGGCTGGGTTTTGATAAGTTTGATATGTTTAAAATCCGGGTGATTAGGATTAAGCAGGTAGTTTACTTCTTCGTTTATTATAGCTGAAGGCACCTGTAGTATAGCCGATTGGTTTTCTTTTATCCAACTATCGCCAATTTGTTGTGTGATATGGATATTACTGTAATCTGCCCAGTTTGGAGGGAGATCATTCAAATTTATAATTTCTATTTTGAGCTTATCGGGGCAATCAATAGTTAATACATTAAATAATTTGTTCAGCCCTTCCTGGTCACGGTGAACAACAATTTCAAGGCAAGCTAACGAACGTGAGGAGGCGTTATAGATTACCTCGATATCATCTGAATTCCAACGTGCAGCATATCGTGAGCCGATTAGTTTTTCACCATATTTAGCTAAAAGTATTCTATAAATTAGCATAATCAGGCTAAAGCGCCAAACTCAATCCTTAGCAGTTCTTCCATAATAAGCTTTATACCCGTAATAGTATCCATTAAAGTTATAGGTACCTGGTATCCCAAACCAAAAGCAGGTTTGTTGAGCCACCTGTGAAAATTATCGGCTGTGCCAAATATTTCAACGCCCTTATCAAATAATTCAAATGACTTAAGAAGCTTTTCACTTAATACGGAATCGAGAGTTAGCTCACGGGTAACATGGTTTTGTATGGTTTTAACTGTAGTTTTGAAAGTTTCCTGGAATTCATCCTGCGTAAAACCTGAAAGCGAAATAAAATCAAGGGCAGCCTTAGCATTAAGCCCCTGCTTTGAACGCATTAGTAGGTTGATATCATTAGCATAGGCTGGGCGATAGTTGTATGATACTGCCGGTTCGGCTAATAAGCCCGAAGGTAATCCATCGGTATCATAAGGTTTAACTTTCTTTTTTGCTGCCATAACTTTAATTCCTAAAATCAAATATATGGAAAAATTTCCGAAATAAAAAGAAAAATTTCCACATTTTGTTTTTAATCTAGCTCAATCCTTTGGTGTTGGTAGGGTATCTCCACATTCATAAATCCCTTATCGTTCAGCGTTTTTTTGAAATGCTGCTGCACTTCGTATTCGCCATGCACTAAAAATAGTTGTTTTACCTTGGCCGGGTCCTGGCATGATAGGAAATGTAGCAAATCCTCATAATCGCCATGGGCGCTCATCGATTTTATGGCTTGTACGCCCGCCTTTACCTCAAAAGGCTCTCCAAAAATATGTACTTCGTGGTCGCCACGTATCAGCCGGCCGCCTAACGAATTTGGTTCGCAATAGCCTACCATTAAAATGGTATTTTTTGCATTGCCAATGTTGTTTTTAATATGATGTTTCACCCTGCCCGCCTCGGCCATGCCCGATGATGATATAATAACACAAGGCCGCGGATCGGTGTTTAAAGCGATGGATTCTTCGGTCGATTCAATAAATCGCAGGCCCTTAAATGCGAAGGGATTGACGTCAACCTTTAATACATCCTTCACCTCATTATTATAAACCTCGGGGTGGTTCATCAACACCTGTGTGGCTTTTGCAGAGAGTGGGCTATCTACATAATAAGGCAGATCAGGCAGTGTGCCTTTTAATTCAAGTGAGTTAAGGGCATATAGCAATTCCTGCGTGCGGCCAACGCTGAATGCGGGTATAATAACTTTGCCGTTTTGTACAAGGCAGGTTTGTTTTATTATTTCAAGCAGTGCGTCGCCAATAGGGGCAAGCTCCTTATGGAGCGAGTCGCCATAGGTCGATTCAAGCAAAATATAATCTGCCTGCGGAAAGGTCTGCGGGTTTTTTAACAGCATATCGCCGTAACGACCAACATCGCCGCTAAAGGTTATCCGGGTAAGCTTGCCATCCTCCAAAATTTCCAGGTGTACTGCAGCAGCGCCTAAAATATGGCCGGCATCGGTAAACTTAAATTTTATGCGTGGGGTAATGGCAAACTCCTCGTTAAATTCAACAATTTTAAACAGGTGAAGGGCTGCCGTTACATCATCATCTGTATAAAGTGCTTCTAACAACGGTTGCCCGGTACGGGCACGGTGCTTGTTGCTGTAGGCAACATCCTGTTCCTGTATTTTGGCCGAATCAAGTAGTAATATCCTCACCAGGTCCATCGTGGCCGATGTGCAATATATTTGCCCATTAAAACCTTCCGCTACCAACCGTGGTATCAACCCGCAATGGTCAATATGCGCATGCGACAATATCATATGGTCAACCTTTTTGGGGTTAAATCCAAAATGCTCATTCAACTCTTCGGTTTGCTCGCCCATCCCCTGGAACATGCCACAATCCAACAAAACGGTAGTGCCATCATTCAACTGTACTAAGTGCTTGCTGCCGGTAACAACGCGGGCCGCCCCGTGAAAGGTTATATACATAATTGGTTTTGTAAGCCCTTATAACCGGGCCGCCTTACAAATGTTGAAATAAATTTAAAAAATAGTTGCATAACTAATCATTTAGTTATAACTTTATTTTTATAAACCCGTCTGTTATTTTATAAACAGACGTAAACTGATCAGTTATGGAAATTAAAGAATTAACACGCGCAGAAGAACAGCTAATGCAGGTGTTATGGCAATTGGAAAAAGGATTTGTTAAGGATGTGATAGAACAATTGCCCGAGCCGAAGCCTGCTTATAACACGGTATCAACCATAATAAGGATATTGGAGACCAAGGGCTTTGTGAACCACACAGCTTATGGCAAAAGCCATGAATATTACCCAATTATAAGTAAGGAGGAGTACCAGAATTTTGCTACTGATAAATTAATGAGCGGCTATTTTGATAATTCGGTGAAGCACATGTTCAGCTATTTTGTGAAGAAGGAAAAGATAGACCTGAAGGAAGCAGATGAGATAATGAAACTGATAGAAAAACTTAAAGATAAATAGTATGAACTGGTGGCAATATTTGTTGTTGGTAAACCTGTACCTGGTGCTGTTTTACGGGTTTTATGCCTTGCTGCTGCGCAAGGAAACGTTCTTTCAACTAAACAGGATATACCTGGTAAGCGCAGCGCTGCTTTCTTTTTTTATACCGCTTATCCAGGCTGGTTGGGTGCAGAACCTTTTCATCACGCAAAAGGTTGAATACACTATATATAGCAACCCAGTAATTATACACGGCTTAAAGCCAGTTGAAGATGTACCCGTTAACTGGGGGCAATTATTTGCCGGTTTGTATTTGGCGGGTGTAGCGTTTTGGGCCTTAAAACTGGCATGGCAGCTTATCACCCTGAATAAAATTATTAAAAAGCCTGTGCAGGGTGCTCCTTTTTCGTTCTTTAAAAAGATCGAAGTTAGCGAACAAAGCAACGGCCGCCACATTATCAATGCGCATGAACAGGTACATGCCAAACAATGGCATTCGGCCGATGTGTTGATTATAGAAGCCGTGATGATCATTAACTGGTTTAACCCTGTGGTTTATTTTTATCGTAGGGCCATTAAACATATACATGAATTTATTGCCGATAGCCATGCCATTAAATCTGCAAACAGCAAAAGCGAATACGCGTTGTTGCTGCTAACCCAAACCTTTAATTCTCCTGAACACGTACTGCTAAATCACTTTTTTAACAACAGTTTATTAAAACAACGGCTAATTATGCTTCAAAAAGACAAATCACAACGGATTGCATTGGTGAAATACGGCCTGTCGGCACCGTTGTTTATGTTAATGCTGATTCTATCATCGGCTACAGTAAATAACAGTAAGGCAGTCACTATCATCAACAAAAAAGCGGCACAGGTTTTCGCAACCCCGGCAATAACAGATGTTGTGCTTCTGCCACGTGCCGATACTGTGGGCGATAAAAATTATCCTGCAAAAAATGTAACCGTTGTAATTGTTCCGCACCAGCCGGGAATCAATGCACCCCAAAACGCTGATACCACCAAAACCAATATCGAACCGGTATTTGCCGCGGTTGAGCAGGAGCCGGAATTTATAGGCGGCCCGGTAAAATTCACCGAATTTTTAGCGACAAACATCAAATATCCGCCTTCATTGGCCGCTAATAATTTACAGGGTAAAGCGATAGTAACCTTTATAATTGAGAAAGATGGCTCGCTAAGCAATGTAAAAGCGTTAACCGGCCCAAATAAAGACGCGGAGGATGAAGCGGTTAGGGTAGTAACATTAACATCGGGAAAATGGATGCCGGGCATACAAAATCATCAATATGTTCGGGTGCAATATACCGTGCCTATATCGTTTGCTTTAGAGGGAAAAGTTACTATTACAAACGTTAGCCCTACATTACCGGATACAGGTTTAAAAACAGTAAAATTTATTCGCCTTGGAACACCCTCCATTAACGACCCATTATATATCCTGAACGGAAATGAAATAACAGCAAAAGATATGAAACTGCTAAACCCGAGTGATATAGAAAGTATAGCTATTTTAAAGGATCAGAGTGCTACAGCACTTTATGGGGCCAAGGCAACTAATGGCGTAGTTATTATTACCACTAAAAAAGCGAAGGCTACACCCGATAAAACGCCGCAACAGAAATAAAATAGGTTAACGTTTGAAAATCATTTGGTTATATAAATATTTAATTACATTTATATAAAAAACCTAATGTCATGAACTGGAAACTTATCTTTCAATTATCACTTTTTGGGTTGATAATGGCCTTTGCAACCATATCGCTGATACCCGAACATTTTGAATTTATTTTTTGGATAGTAATATTCATCTTCTGTGCCTGGGTTATTGCTAAGCGGGCCGGTAGCAAATATTTTCTGCATGGCTTTTTGCTAAGTATTGCCAACAGCGTTTGGATAACTATTGCACACAGCATATTTTGTTTAACCTATATGAATCATCATCCGGATATGAGCCCCGACAAAATGAATATGCCGCTATCATTACGTGATCATCCACGCGAAGTTATGCTGATAATGGCACCTATATTTGGCATTATATTCGGAGTCTTCCAGGGTTTGTTCGCTTTTATCGCATCAAAAATTGTAAAGAGCGATGCGGTGAAGGCCGGGGCATGATGTATCAAAACGGGGCTTAACTCCATTCTGTTTTAGAAAACAACTTACTGCATTTTACAGGTCGCACGCCTTTATAGTTTGTGGTTGCTTTGCCGCGCCACAATAGTGAGGGGCTGGCCGCGCTATTTTTACAATATTTTTTCAACTTTAAAAACAAACTCACGGCATAAATTATTAATTTAGCGGCGTAATTTATTAAGTACAAAATTTATAAGAAAGATGAAACCTTTCATTTCAATCAAATTTTACGGGGTTATAAACTGGGTTTTAGTTGTTTTATTATTAACAGCGCCCTGGGATTTTGGCGCATGGCACCCTGGCTTTTATACCTTAGGTGGTGCTGCTTTGTTCCTTCCCTTGTTTTTTGGATGGCTGCAATTTATCATGGCTGTTTTCACCAATGCTCCGCATGGCTTTATAAAACAGTTCCCATTGCAAATGCACCTGTTTTTAGATATTGTACAAGGTTCGTTCCTTATAGCTTCGCCGTTTATTTTTCATTTTTCGGACCAGGTTGTGTGGCCACAAATCATCCTTGGTGGCTTGCTGTGTATCGCAGGTATATTTACCCACAAATCGCCGTGGCTCACTGAATATGAGCCATCACATCCGCTGGGCCAGTTACATTCAACTGAATCGCTTGAAGGCAGGCTTGATCACTAAGAGGTTATAAATCCACCGGTTTTGGGTGGGTTTCACTGATATATAAAAAGGCAACAGGATAATCCTGGTTGCCTTTTTTAATGGGCCTTAAAGGTTTTATTTACTCATCCCTTAACGATCTTACCGGGTTGGCCAATGCCGCTTTATAAGTAATATAGCCTATAGTAGCCACCGAAATGATAAGCAATGCCGCTACCGGCGCCGCAAATTCCCACCAGGTTATTTCTGCCCTGAACGCATAGCCGTTAAGCCATTGCTGAATAAACAACCACGCTAGTGGCAAAGCCAGTACACTCGAGAATATAACAAGTTTCACAGCATCCATAGTTAATATCGAAATAATATTGCCTGCTGACGCGCCTAATACCTTGCGTACGCCTATTTCCTTTATACGGCGGGAGGTAGAGTAGGCCGTCAGACCAAACAGTCCCATGCAGGCAATTAAGATAGCTAACCCCGCGAACAACATAAACAGCTTACCAAATTGCAGATCCTGCTGGTATTGATTATTATAAAAATCATCAAGAAAAAACCAATCAAATGATGATTCAGGGAATGAGGCGCTCCAGTTAGTTTTAATACTGTTAATTATAGCCTCAGGGTTATTACTGCTGAATTTTACCGATACATAGTTTACAGGTACCCAGCTAAACCCGGGATCCATAAACAAAATCACCGGCGTATAATTTTGCCTAAGCGATTGCTGGTGGTAATCTTTTACCACACCTATTACCAAATCGGGTTGCTTATCCTTGGTTTCTATCCACACCCGCTGCCCAACCGCCGCTTCATCCGATGCAAAACCAAACTGCTTTACTGCGGCCTCGTTCAGCACCACACCTGTTGAGTCGGCCGGGCGGCTTTTGTCGAAAGCACGGCCCGCTGCCATTTGCAGGTTATAATTTTTAATAAAGTCGTGGTCAACTTTTAGCATTTCATAAGTATGCTCCTCCGTTTTTGGGTCGCCGAATTTACGGTCGGCCAAAAACTCACCCACTTCCTTACCAGGCACAGCACCCGAGGCTGTTACGCCTGTAACCCCCGGCAAATTCAGTAAAACTTGCTTAAAGCCTTGTAGTTTTTGTACATAGTTTGCTGTGCTTATGGGCGCTTTCAATACTATGGTTTGATTAATATTTATCCCCAGCTGTTGCGAGTTCATGAAAACTATCTGCCGGTAAACCGCGAATGTGCCTGCTATCAGCAACAGCGATGCCGCGAACTGGAAAGCCACCATCCCCTTACGCAAAATAACCCCGCCCTTTGAGAAGGTATATTTCCCCTTCAGCACGCTAACCGGTTTCAATCTTGATAATAACAATGCCGGATATATACCCGAAAACAAAATGCTTCCCCCAAAAACCAATGCTATCTGCAAATACAATGGTGCATCAAACAGCAAACCAAAGCTCAGTTTATCGTTCAGAAGTTGCGGCAATGTATTAGCGGCGATTACCACAAGGCCTATGCCCAGCACCAAAGCAATGGCATTAATAACCATTGATTCAAACAAAAATTGCAGCAGCAATTGCAGCGCGCTTGCACCGTTTACCTTTCGGATGCCCACCTCCCTTGCACGGTCGATAGCTTTGGCGGTAGAAAGGTTAATGTAATTAACGCAGGCTATCAATAGAATTACATAAGCAATAACCCCCAGGAATTGCACCGCAGTACGATTGCCTTTAGCCTCAATTTCGTATTGCTTGGCAGGATTAAGGTGTATATCAGTAAGCGGCACAAGCGTAATGGCCCATTTCAAATCTTTAAGCGATTCCCCATCCTTATAACGTTCGGCAAGCGCCGGGAATTTAGCTTCGACCGTATGCGGACTTACGCCTGGTTTTAGTTTTAAAAAGGTATAGCTTTCATGCATATACCAAAAGTTTTTATTGAAATTATTTTGCGTTGCCCACGACATGAGGTAGTTGAACTGCATCGTCGAGTTTTTCGGCACATCCTTAAAAACCCCTGTTATCATGCAATGCAAAGGGCCGCCCTGGGTGCTAACTTCCAGTACTTTACCAACAGGGTCGGCATTGCCAAAATATTTTTGCGCTGCCGATTGCGATATCACCATAGTATTTACATCCTTAAGCACACTTTTAGCATCGCCTTTTACCAGCTGGTAATTAAAAAAGGTAAAGAAGTTGGTATCAGCAAAGCAAACATGCTCCTCGCGGAATTTAATATTGTTATACCGCACTACCCGTTCCGATTCATGCCAGTCGATGCGTACAATGGAAGCGATCTCGGGGAAGTTTTGCTTCATGGCCGTGGCGTAGCCATTGGTGCTGGTAGGCCAATCGTTTACTATGTTATCACCTTTGTAAAAACTGCTTTCAACCCGGTAAATATTATTGACGTCAGGGTTAAAGCGGTCGTAGCTTTTTTCAAAATTTATATAGGCGCTTATTAAAATATAAGCGGCGATACCCAGCATCAGCCCGCCAATATTAATAAGCGTATAAGTTTTGTTCTTAACCAGCGTGCGCCGGGTGATAAGGATGATGTTTTTAAGCATGATGTGAAAATAAAGATTTTTCATCATTCTTGATTGGTTGTTAATCAAGTATAAAATTTATTTTTGGTTGATTGGATAGATATTCAACGCTTGAAATTCGTTCACCAAGAGAAATAGTAGGATATGAAAACGAAGGATAAAAAAAGTAAAGATTTCGATACAGTAAAAACGTTTAGGGAGATTAAGGACAATATATCAACCGATATTAATGGTATGACCTATGAACAATTATCAGCTTATCTAAATAGAAATAAACTAAAAGCTATAGTTTTAAATAGCTAATATACTACCTATTCGCCATAATCTTATTCGTCAGCGCCACAAAATCATCCACAGTCAGCCGTTCCGCCCGTAGGTCCAACAAAGGCTCATCAGTCATTTTTTCTTTATTTATTAATGACGATACCGCGTTGCGCAAAGTTTTTCTTCTCTGGTTAAACCCGGCTTTCACCACCTGCCAAAATAGCTTTTCATCGCAACCCAGCTGTGCGGTTTCGTTTCGCGTTAGCCTTATTACTGCCGATAATACTTTCGGCGGCGGGTTAAATACCCCGGCTTTTACCGTAAATAAATATTCAACTTTATAATAAGCCTGTAAAAACACGCTCAATATGCCGTATTCCTTGCTCCCGGCTTTGGCGCTGCAGCGCTCGGCTACTTCCTTTTGGAACATGCCTACCACTTCAACCACTTGCGCCCGGTTATCGAGCACTTTAAATAATATTTGCGATGATATGTTATAAGGAAAGTTCCCGATTATCCCCAGTGGCCCGTTAAAAAGCGCCGCAAAATCCATCTCCAAAAAATCGCTGTTTAGCAGGCGTGTACCCAATTGCGGGTATTTTTTTTGCAGGAACTGGTACGACTCCGTATCAATATCAACCAAATAAACTTCATACTCCGTTTTCTGCAATAAAAAGTCCGACAGTATGCCCATGCCAGGGCCAACTTCCAGCACCTGTGTGTATTTACCGGCGGGGCGCAGGCTCTCTACAATTTTAGCCGCAATATTTTTATCAGTAAGAAAATGCTGACCGAGATGTTTTTTTGCCCTTACCAATGTCATTATTAAACAATTATTTGAGCAAATTAAGTCATATTTGCTCTTTATTAGTTAACAAATCTTTTTATTTGCATATTCGGCCCAAAGCAAAAAGCCTAAAACCGAAAGCAAAACAATTATAAATCAGTCGCTGATAACCTGTGATATCACCCCTAAAATCGGTGTAATCACAACAAAATCGGTGTAATCATATATATAGTAATGGAAAAACTTAAAATAGGTATTAGTATCGGCGATGTTAATGGCATCGGGCTCGAGATAATCATAAAAACCCTTGCCGACAGCAAAATATTTGACTACTGTACCCCTATAGTTTACGGCCATACCAAGGTGGCATCGTTCTACCGCCGTGCCACCGGGGTTGATGAATTGAATTTTAACGTGATCGATCATCCGTCAAAGGCTGCACCTAAGCGTGCAAACATGATCAACTGCTGGAGCGAGGATGTGAAGATTGAACCCGGCGTAGCCAATAAGGAAGTAGGCAAATATGCCTTCATATCATTAGAACGCGCCACAACCGACCTGCTTTCAGGCGACATTGACGCATTGGTTACCGCGCCGATAAATAAGGACACCATCCAAAGTGAAGATTTTAAATTCCCCGGCCATACCGAATATTTACAGGAACGTGGCGGCGGTGGCGATGTGCTGATGTTTTTAGTGAGCGATACCCTGCGTGTAGGTGTGGTTACCGGCCATATCCCTGTCACCAAAATAGCGGAAAGCATCACCACTGAAAAAATATTATCAAAATTGAAGCTGATGGATGCCAGTTTGCGCAACGATTTCTGGCTGCGCAAACCAAAAATTGCTGTGCTTGGGCTTAACCCTCATGCAGGTGACAATGGATTGATCGGCAGCGAGGAAACCACCACTATCATCCCCGCAATTGAAGAAGCCCGTGCTGCTGATATACTGGCCATGGGCCCATATGCCGCCGACGGTTTTTTTGCCAATGGCACCTATTTGCAGTTTGATGGCGTGCTAGCCATGTACCACGACCAGGGCCTCATCCCTTTTAAGCAAATAGCATTTGAATCGGGCGTTAATTATACAGCGGGGCTAAGCTTCGTGCGAACTTCGCCCGATCATGGTACCGCATTCGATATTGCCGGGAAGAACCAGGCCTCGGAAGTATCCTTCCGCGAGGCATTGTTCAGCGCTATACACATTGTAAAACACCGCCGCGAAACTGCTGTGCTAAACGAAAACCCTTTAGCATTTAGCAAACTAAGCAGGGACAGGGATTAAATGAATTTTTAATGTAGAGACGCAATACTTTGCGTCTCTCATTTTGTATTGCAATATCACAACCTATAAAACGTCATCGTCTTTCCAATAAATTTAAAGTGCCAGTACCCGCGTACCCGCAGTTGCCCATTCTTATCAATAGTTGCCGATGCGTTCCATTCCCGGCCATGTTTCGAGTCGTACACCATGCCGTTTTCCCAGCTATGATCTTCGGGGGCATATTGCAAGCCGCTTAATACTTCCATGCCCAATATTTTGCGGCTGCGCAGGGCTGGGTTGGGGTTGCGCCTGTCGGTCCAGTAATCCAGGGGTTTCCCTTCTGTATCGTTAAACCAAACTAATTTCGCCTTAAAATCATTACCTGCCATATAAACCTGTATAATAATGCTTTTTTCCACCGATTCCCATTTGCCGCATATCCTGTCGTGTCCGTCAGTAGGCTGGCTATTTGTGCCAAATACAGTAAAAAGGGTTAGTAAAAAGCAAATACAGGCAACCTTCACACGCATGGTCTATATCGGTTTTTCAAATGTTGAACATTAATAATAGTAACGCAGCTATAACAAAACGTTATACATTTAAAACTTATTACTCCGGTTATTGTTTAATTATTAAATCAAATAATAAACTACCATGAAAAAAATAACTTATTTGTTCATTGTTGCCGCGGCAGCAATTATTTTTCAATCGTGTAACCAAGGAGCTAAAGACGCCAAGGATAGCGCCGACAGCCTCAACAAAACTAAAGACACTACAACCAATGCTGCTGCAACCGGTGGCATAGCGGTAAACAGCGATGATGCCAAATTTGCTACCACTGCTGCTGTTGGCGGCATGGCCGAAGTTGCCCTGGGTAAACTTGCAGCTTCCAAAACATCAAACGCAGCTATTAAGGATTTTGCCAATATGATGATAACCGATCATGGGCAGGCTAATACCGACCTTGCAAGCATTGCAAGCGCTAAAAACATCACATTACCTACCGAACCCGATAGCGCCCACTTGAAAAAGGCCGATGATTTGAGCAAACTAAGTGGTAAAAAGTTCGATAAGGCTTATGTTGATGCCATGATCGACGGCCACAAAAAAACACTCGACCTAATGAATAACGAAGCTAAGAATGGCTCCGATTCAAGCCTGAAGGCATTTGCCGCCAAGGTAGCACCAACCGTACAAAAGCACCTCGACGCGATAAATAAGATTCACGACAGTATGAAATAATAAAAGAATTGAATTTAATAGAGGAGCCCGGCAAGTCCGGGCTTTTTTGTTGGTAAAAATGAGGGGCGATAACAGGTTAATAGCAATTAATTGCTATTCCCTGCCAAAGGTAAAGTTATCCAAAAAGTGCTGCCTTTGCCCGGTTCGCTATCCACCCCTATTTCGCCGCCGTGTTTGCGCACTATTTCTGAACTGATAAATAACCCAAGTCCTAAGCCCGAACTATTGAAGCCTCCGGGTTGTGCCTGGTAATAACGTTCAAACAAGTGCGGTATTTTTTCAACTGGGATACCCGGGCCGGTATCTTTTACATATATCCTGGCTTTATCACCCAGGTTTTCTATCCCCATAAAAATCTCCAGCGAATCAGGGGCATATTTTACGGCATTATTTACAAAATTAACTATCACCTGGTCAATAGCGTGTTCATCGGCATAAACTTTTAATGTTTTATCGCCTTGTATAATAAGTTTATATTTCCCTGCCGTACGTATATGTCCGCAGCAGCCTTCAAGCACATCATTTATAGTAAATACCGATTTATTCAATGCAAGCTGGTCTTGTTGTGTCCGGCTCACATTTAGCAGGTCACTAATCAAAGTGCTTATTTTGCCCATGCTTTTTAATGATTGCTCTATAAGTTTTGCTGAAACAGGATTTGCTTCATTTTTTTTCAGCTTATCAAGTAATTGCAACGAAGCTTTAAGGCTGGTGATAGGCGTTTTAAGTTCATGGCTGGCAATACTTATAAAATCATCCTTCTGCTGTTCAAGGCGCTTAACCTGCGTAATATCAAGCAAAGTGCCTAACATGCGCGCCGGGTTGCCATCATTGGCATAATAAACATTCCCCTGCACACGAATCCAGTGTATTGATGCATCAGGATATATTACCCGCACTTCATAAAAAGCTTGCCGGTAGCTAAAGCATTTTTGTGTGCGGTATCTCTTATTATCCTGTCATCAGGGTGTATAGCTTCGCGGTACGTTTTCCAATCCACATGCTGTTCAAATCCAAATATATGATCAAAACGCTCCGAAGTAAGCATATGGCCGTTTACTATATCCAGGTCAAATGTGCCTATTTCAGCTGCTTCAACAGCAAGCCTTATCCTTTCTTCTACATCCTCAATACTTCGCCTTGCAACAACCTTATCAGTAACGTCAATAGCTAATACCATTATGGCCTGCACATGGCCATTGATTTTCATGGGTTCGTAAACAAAGTCTACAAACACATTTTCGTCAATGCCATTTCTTACCAGGGTAAGCTCATGTTCTTTGGCAATAAGTGGCACACCGCTTTTTATAACATTGTTCATTACAGGGGCATAAGCCCCGGCAGCTTCGGGCACGGCCTCCCAAATGGTTCTGTTTTGGAATTGTTCGCGGGGTTTACCAACAAGTTCCAGGTAAGTATCATTAACTTCCTGTATAAAAAGATTTTCAGTTCTTATGATACATATACCCACAGGCGCCTGCTTAACCATGCTTCTGAAAAACATATTGCTTTCCGATAGACTTTTGTTAAGCTCGGCCAATTGTTGCCTCGATTCAATTATTTCTTCATTTGATGCCAGTAGCTCCTCATTCATGGCGGCCATTTCTTCATTAGCAGCAGTTATTTCTTCATTAGCTGCTACCAGTTCTTCGTTGGCGGCCGTTAGTTCTTCCGTTAAATTTTGTTCCCTTTCCCTGCTTAATTTGCGGTCGGTAACATCTTTGGCAGTATGCAAAATGCAAATACTCTTACCATGCTCGTTTTTAATGGCACGGTATTCATAATCAAAGTAAAATGTTTGCAGCTTACCATTAATTACCAGGTCGGCAGGCGCATCGGTTCCGCTCACGGTAATTCCCTCGTTCCATACTCTTTTAAACAATTCGATAAACGGCTGCCCTTTAAGCTCAGGTAAGGCATCCTCCAGCGATTTTCCAATAACGCCATCGCCTTTACCCCAAAAGGCCAGCATTGCATCGTTGGCGTATTGTATCACAGCCTTTTCCGACACATGTATTGCAGTTGCGTCTGATGATGCCGACAATACTTTTAGTAATTGCTGGTCGCTTAAAAAGGTAACTTTATTGTCCATTTATATAATTTGTTTCTATCTGAAAAAACATAACTTTAATATGCTATAAAAGTTTGAATATAGCATTAATTGTGCCACCGATTACTTATTCCTTTATGGAGTAACCTGTTAATACAACATTATGCTATTTTTTCTATTTGAAAAAACCCCTTCCACATATCCAAATTTTCCCTTACATTTGCGGGCTAATTTGTTGCTCGTTGAAATCGCTTAGAACATATTCTATTCCTTACACAGGTTTAAAATTAGGTAAGCACCTGTTTGAATTTGAGGTTACCGATAGCTTTTTCGACGAATTTGAATATTCGCTGGTAAAAAAGGCTAGCCTTAAATGCACAGTGGAGATGGAAAAACAGGAGACTATGCTCATCCTTAATTTTTACATCACCGGGCACCTTGACTTAACCTGCGACCGCTGCCTGGCACCGTATCCGCAACCGGTGGATATACGCGAACAGCAGATTGCTAAGTTTGGCGAGGAGCAAATAGACGAGGATGAAGAGATCATCACCCTTGGTAAAAGTGATCATGAGATCAACGTAGCCGGGCTGATATATGAATACATAAACGTTGCAGCGCCATTTATATCGGTTTGCAATGATGAGGGTAACACCCCTTATTGTGATAAAGAAATGCTGGAAAGCCTTAACAAGCTTACAGTAAATAATGAACAAGATGAGAAAGCCGACCCAAGGTGGGACGCTCTCAAAAAAATTAAATGATTAATAAATAAGTTATGCCACATCCAAAACGGAAAATATCCAAATCAAGGAGAGATAAACGCAGAACCCATTACAAGGCTGAAGCGCCAACATTAACAACTTGCCAGGCTACAGGTGCAATACACTTGCCGCACAGAGCTTATACTGTTGATGGTAACGTTTACTACAACGGTAAATTACTGATAGAGAAAGCAGCTGTAGCCTAAGTAATTTTCAGCAAATGAAGATCGGCTTAGATATTATGGGGGGTGATTTCGCTCCCGAGGCAGCCGTTTTAGGCGCGATTTTGGCCCATAAAGCCTTATCGGGCTCAAAGCTTGTGCTTATTGGTGATAAGGATATAGCTACAAAAATTCTTCAGGAAAATAACTTTAGCCCCGATAATTTCGAGTTTGTACACACAACCGAGGTTATTGGTATGGGCGAACACCCCACAAAAGCCATCGTTCAAAAGCCCGACTCGAGCATTAGCGTTGGGTTTAAGCTGCTTAAGGAGGGTGCCATACAGGCCTTTTCTTCTGCCGGTAATACCGGTGCAATGCTGGTGGGTTCAATGTTTAGCGTTAAGGCCATACCCGGCGTTTTACGACCTGCGGTTACTTCAATAGTACCACAGGTTAAAGGCGGCTTAAGCTTTTTGCTTGATGTAGGTGCCAATGCCGATTGCAAACCCGATATGTTGGTGCAGTTTGCCACGCTGGGCACTTTGCTTGCTAAATATGTTTACAATATTGAAAATCCTCGGGTTGCGCTAATAAATATTGGCGAAGAAGAGGAAAAAGGAAACATACTTACCCAGGCTACCTTCCCGCTGTTAAAAAGCAGCGAAAGCATAAATTTTGTTGGAAATGTTGAAAGCCGCCACATATTTGATGATGTGGCCGATGTGATGGTGTGCGATGGGTTTACCGGTAACATCATTATTAAACTTTCCGAATCGTTCTATGAAATTGCGCATAACAAAGCAATAAAAGACGAGTTTTTCGATAGGTTCAACTACGAACAATACGGTGGCAGCCCTATTTTGGGGGTAAACGCGCCGGTTGTAGTAGGGCACGGAATCTCCAATCCCGAGGCTATCAAAAACATGGTGCTTTTATCAAAAACAGTTTATGAAAGCGGCGTTATTGAAAAAATAACGCAAGCTTTTCAATAAAATATATAAAAATGAGTAAAATTCATGCCGCTATTACCGCTGTACATGGTTATGTACCAGACTACATCCTTACCAACAAGGAACTGGAAACAATGGTTGATACCAACGATGAATGGATAACCAGCCGTACAGGTATTAAAGAACGGCGCATACAAAAAGGCGAGGGCCTTGGTACCTCCGACCTGGCAGTTCCCGCAGTTCAGGGCCTGCTGAAAAAACGTGGTATAGGTGCCGATGAGATCGATCTCATCATATTCTGTACCACCTCACCCGATATGCCTTTCCCGGCAACCGCAAATATACTGGCTCATAAAGTTGGCGCATCAAACGCCTGGGGTTTCGACCTCCAGGCAGCATGCTCAGGCTTTTTATTCGGCCTTGCAACCGGCTCACAGTTTATTGAGACAGGCAAACACAAAAAAGTATTGGTTATCGGTGCCGATAAAATGTCGTCGATGGTGGATTACCAGGACCGCGCCACCTGTATTATTTTTGGCGATGGCTGCGGCTGTGCCCTGCTTGAACCCAATACCGAAGGCTACGGCGTAATTGATTCCATACTGAAAAGCGATGGCGCCGGCATCCCTTACCTGCATCAGAAGGCAGGAGGCTCGGTTAAACCTGCAAGCCACGCAACAGTTGATGCCCGCGAACATTATGCTTACCAGGAAGGCCAGGCGGTGTTTAAATTTGCTGTTACTAACATGGCCGATGTTGCTGCCGAGGTTATGGAACGCAATAACCTGAAATCAGAAGATATAGCATGGCTGGTACCACACCAGGCCAACAAACGCATAATTGATGCTACAGCCAACCGTACCGGCGTTTCATCTGATAAGGTGATGATAAACATTGAACGCTACGGTAATACCACTAATGGTACCATCCCGCTTTGTTTATGGGAATGGGAAGACAAACTGAAAAAAGGCGATAACCTTATTTTAGCTGCATTTGGCGGGGGCTTTACATGGGGGTCTATCTATTTAAAATGGGCGTATGGATCTTGATGTGCAAATCGAGAGAACATTATTAAAAATATCTTGTTATTTACTAACTATTAATTAATAAACTAATTAAAATCTGCACGTATGTACATTTGCATATCTGCATATTAAAGCATTAACTTTATCCCAAACCAATTCAATCCCCAAGCATGGATATTAAACAAATTCAGGATCTTATTCGCTTCGTCGCCAAATCGGGTGTAAATGAAGTTTCGATTGAACAAAACGAGTTTAAAATAACTATAAAAACTAACCAGGCCGCAACAATTGTTCACGCTAACGTGCCCGCCGAAACTGTAGCGCCCGCCCCACAACCGGTTGCACAAGTGGCCGCTCCTGCTGCAGCTGCCCCTGCGGTTGAGGATACCTCAAAATACATAACCGTAAAGGCGCCGATGATAGGTACCTTCTACCGTTCATCAAGCCCTGACAAACCATTAATGGTTAACGTGGGCGACGAGATAACCACCGGCACCGTACTTTGTATAATTGAAGCCATGAAGTTGTTCAACGAGATAGAATCAGAAGTTTCGGGCCGCATAGTGAAGGTTTTGGTTGATAATGCTTCGCCTGTTGAATACGACCAGCCATTGTTTTTGGTTGAACCTAAATAAATTATAATTTGAAAATTTGATGATTTGAAGATTTGAAAATGCTCAAGTCTTTATAATCTATCACTTCAAATAATCTGTTGAATATTTATCCACTTTGAATTCAATTTTCAAATTGGCACATTTTCAAATCTTCAAATTAAAACGATGTTTAAAAAAATATTAATAGCTAACCGAGGTGAAATTGCCTTGCGAATTATTCGCACCTGCAAGGAAATGGGCATAAAAACCGTAGCTGTATATTCTACCGCCGACCGCGACAGCCTGCACGTACGTTTTGCTGATGAGGCCGTTTGTATAGGGCCGCCGCCAAGCCGCGATTCATACTTAAATATTCCGAATATCATATCCGCTGCCGAGCTTACCAATGCCGATGCGATACATCCCGGCTATGGGTTTTTATCTGAGAATGCAAAATTCTCGGCAATTTGCGCCGAATACGGCATCAAGTTCATAGGCGCTACGGCTGCGCAGATCAATTCAATGGGTGATAAGGCTTCGGCTAAGGAAACCATGAAAAAGGCCGGCGTACCTATTGTGCCCGGATCAGAAGGATTATTAACCAGCGTAAAAGAAGGCATCACGATTGCAAAAAAAATCGGCTACCCGGTAATACTTAAAGCAACCGCCGGTGGTGGTGGCCGTGGTATGCGCATTGTGTGGAAGGATGAAGAATTTGAAGCTGCCTGGGATTCAGCCCGTGCCGAATCAGGTGCCGCCTTTGGTAACGATGGTATGTACCTTGAAAAATATGTTCAGGACCCACGCCATATCGAAATACAGGTAGTAGGCGACCAATACGGTAAAGTTTGCCATTTATCTGAGCGCGACTGCTCAATCCAGCGCCGTCACCAGAAACTGGTTGAGGAATCTCCATCACCATTCATGACCGAAAAACTGCGTAAACGTATGGGCGAGGCCGCTATCAAAGGCGCCAAAGCCGTAAAATATGAAGGAGCAGGTACTGTTGAGTTTTTGGTTGATAAGGACCGCAATTTTTATTTTATGGAGATGAACACCCGTATACAGGTGGAGCATCCCGTAACAGAAGAAGTGATCAACTTCGACCTGATAAAAGAACAGATAAAGGTTGCCGCAGGTATCCCTATTTCAGGCAAAAATTATGAGCCAACTATGCACGCCATCGAGTGCCGCATAAACGCTGAAGACCCTTTCAATAACTTCCGCCCTTCACCGGGTAAGATCACTAACTTTCATTCACCGGGTGGTCATGGTGTGCGTATTGATACCCATGTATATGCAGGATACGTTATACCGCCAAATTACGACTCGATGATAGCGAAGGTGATATGCGTTGCCCAAACCCGCGAAGAGGCCCTGAGCGCCATGGAACGTGCCTTGAGCGAGTTTATGATCGAGGGAGTAAAAACAACTATTCCTTTCCATTTAAAATTACTGCAGGACCCTAACTTCCGCGCCGGTAATTTTACTACCAAGTTTATGGAAACGTTTGAATATTCTGAATAATTAAATCTGTAAGGATATTTTAAAACGTACATAGCCATAGTATTTAAAATTACAGATGAGCGATAACAAAATAGTAAAAGCAATAGAGGATAAGGGCAAAACCCTTGAATCCGAAATGTCGTTCTTCGATCACCTCGAGGCTTTAAGGTGGCATTTGATACGCTCGGCTATCGCCGTTTTGATCTTTACCGGTATCGCATTTTGGCAGTACGATTTTATTTATAATACCATTATTCTGGGGCCTTTTAAAGCCGACTTTTTTACCTACCGAATGCTATGCAAGATCGGTACAGGTTGTATAACCCACATAAACGGTGAGATTATTAATACCGAAGTTGCCGGGCAGTTCATGTTGCAGCTTAACTCGTCCATACTAACAGGTATCATCCTTAGCGTTCCATATATTTTATGGGAAATATGGCGGTTTATAAAACCGGCCCTGCTCGAAAAGGAAAAGCAGGCCGCCAGCGGTTTCGTGTTTTACTCTTCAATGCTGTTTATAGTAGGCATACTTTTCGGCTACTACATCATAGCGCCTGAGTCTATCGCGTTTTTAGCTAACTATACCATAAGCACTACCATTCATAACCAGTTTACCATCAGTTCCTACCTTTCAATGGTGGCAACTATTACCCTTGTTATCGGGCTGGTATTTGAGTTGCCCATACTTATTTATATCCTGGCGAGTATTGGTATATTATCGGGTACATTTATGCGCCGTACGCGCCGTTATTCGGTAATTATATTATTGATACTTGGTGCGATTATCTCACCTTCGCCCGACTTTTTCACTACCATTATATCAACCGTGCCATTATTTGTTTTGTACGAGGTAGGTATCATGGTGGCCAGCCGTGTTGAAAAACGCCGCGCTAAAAGGCACGAGGAACTGATGACTTCGTAAATAATTCCAACGCTCAGTAATTAATTAATTCTTAACTTCAACATTCGATATTCAGCATTCGATGTTCGATATTATTTTTAATCCTATCTTAGTCCCACCAAATTAAATTATGAAACAGGGATTAAAAATTGCCATCGGAGCCGATCACGCCGGGTTTGAGTATAAAGAAGCATTGGCCAAAATTGCGCCTGATGCCGAAGTAAAAGATTTTGGCACGTATTCGCCCGACTCAGTTGACTACCCTGATTTCGCGCATCCTGTTGCCGCGGCTGTTGAAAGTGGTGAATTTGATTTTGGCATACTGGTTTGCGGTAGCGCCAACGGCGTAGCCATTACCGCCAATAAGCACCAGGGCATCCGCGCCGCCATTTGCTGGAACACCGAATTAGCCGCCCTGGCTCGCAGCCATAATAACGCCAATATAGTTTGCATCCCCGCGCGTTTTGTTTCGTTAGACGAAGCCAAAAGCATTGTAAAAACATTTTTAAGCACAGGCTTTGAAGGAGGCCGCCATGCCACAAGGGTTAATAAAATGGCCTGTTAAAAATGTACCCGCGGCTAAAAAAGCTGATAGCACCCACCTTGCTGGCATTGTGCCTCATAATTTCAACCGCTATTGTAAGCCAAAGTGAATATAGCATTACGCCTATTGGCAGGCTTTGTTTCCTGTTCCACACCATACCTTTCCAGGTAGGTTTTGCCGACGCCGATATTTATTTCGTTTGGATATATTATCCTGTACTATGGCTGCTGTTAACACTCCTGTTTGCATGGATAGGCCACCTGGCACGAATGATAATGGCCACGCCGAAAAAATCTTAATATTAGTTCACCGTAATGATCACCGGTTCCAGCTGCATTTGTTTTACCATTACAGCCATGCGTTTTATGAACAGGTAATTGGTGGTGCCGCCTATAGCCGCGCCAATTACAGGTATAAGTCGCTCGGCAGTACGGGTACCAAATATCCTTAGCATTTTTTCAGCGATCCCCTCCATCATGGTTTTAGTGATAGCTACGCCGGCTTCAACCCTTAACGATGCAGCCACAAGCTTCATAAATTCGTTAAAATCAATTTCGTAAGTGCCTCTATGGTAGTACATGATGGCCATGGTAATGCGGAATTGCTGGGTCACGAGGTTAATAAAATCCATCGGGATGCCAATGATCATAGTGATCATGCCGCCACTGCCCGATATTACACCTGAGCCAGCCGCCAGGTAGGCACATTGCTGAATAAATTTATCCAAACCAAGCCTGTCGACCCCGTTTTTAATTTTAAGCTGGTCTATATGGTCAAATATCTGCTCAAAACCGTTGTGTGAAAGTTCTTCTATATATATCTTGGCGTTGTCGCGTATTCTTCTAAATGGTTCCATTGTTGTAGTATTTATATTTTTACTACAAATAAAACGGGGATTGGTTTAGGGATATTATGAGGATTAAGCAAATAGTTAGTGCCTTTAAAATTGACTGTTAAATTGATAATATGGTTAATTTGTTGTTTATATTTGAATTATGGACTTACAATCTGAAAAAATTGAACTTGTTAAGCTTTTGCTGGAAACGGAAAGCAGTGAGGTTATCAATGAAATTAAGGCTATTTTTAAAAAGCAGGGAAATGATTTTTATGATGATTTGCCGCAGCATGTAAAAGATAGCATCGAAACCGGCATAAAAGAAATTGAGGCAGGTGAGGTATATGAGCATAACTGGGTAATGCAGGATATGAAAACTAAATATGGCATTACCGATTAAATGGTCAAAAGAAGCCAAAACTACATATGAAGGTGTTTTATCTTATCTGAAAGAAAATTGGTCGGATAAAGAGGTTAAAAAGTTTGTAAAGAAAACAGAATCCATCCTTTTGGTGATCGCGCACCAGCCGTATATGTTCAAATCATCTGAACACAAAAGGATAAGAAAAGCACTTGTCGGTAAGCAAAACTCCCTGTTTTATCTTATAAGGGAGTCAGAGATCTATTTGATCGCTTTTTGGGATAACCGTATGGATCCAAAAAAGAATAGATATTAATTAAATTACATTTTAGAAAATTGAAAAAAAACATACTCATTGTCGACGACATCCACCCCATATTTATTGAAAAGGCCGAAGCGCTGGGCTATACCTGCGACTATCGCCCGACCATAAAACCTACTGAAGCACTTGAAATTATCGGTGGTTATGAAGGCCTTGTTATTCGTTCGAAATTTAATGTCGACCGCAAGGTTATTGATACCGCCACCAGTCTGCGCTTTATTTGCCGTGCCGGGGCTGGCCTGGATAATATTGACGAGGCTTACGCTATCGAAAAGGGCATTACCCTCATAAACGCTTCCGAAGGCAATATGGACGCCGTTGGCGAACATGCTGTTGGCCTGCTGCTGGCGCTGATGAACAATTTCCGCGCCTCCGACCTGCAGATACGCGACGGCATTTGGGACAGGGAAGGCAATCGGGGTTATGAGCTAAAGGGTAGGACAGTAGGCATAATCGGCTACGGTTTTATGGGTAAAAGTTTCGCTAAAAAGCTGTCGGGCTTCGAGGTAAATGTAATAGCCTATGATAAATACAAAACCGGCTTTAGCGACCAATATGCCCGCGAGGTAAGCATGGAAGAAATTGTAAAACACAGCGATGTGCTTAGTCTGCACGTGCCCCTAACTGCCGAAACGAACGGCCTGGTTAATGAAGAATACCTGTTCCATTTTAAGAAACCTATTTTTTTTATCAATACCTCGCGCGGCAAAACAACTAAGGTGCGCGCCGTGCTTGATGCTATAAAACAAGGGAAAATATTGGGTGCTGGCCTTGATGTGCTTGAAGTTGAGAAATTCCCGGCATTGGCCGAACAGGAGTGGTTCCAGTATCTGAAAACATCGGGCAAAGTACTGCTCACGCCGCATGTTGCGGGCTGGACGTTTGAATCGTACCGAAAAATAAGCGAAGTAATGGCGGATAAGCTAAGCCCCCCAACCCCCTAAAGGGGGAGCTTTTGGATTAGTACAGTTAGGTCAACTGATATATAAACTCCCCCTTTAGGGGGCCGGGGGGCAAAAAAATTTGCATATTAAAATTTAAATCACTTATCTTCGTTTTACACAAAAGCAAGACTATGTAGGCCGGTGCCGATATAGTCTTGTTTTGCTTTTAAAGTAGTTGCGTCCTTCTCAGAAACAGGAGGGCGGTTTTTTTTGGTAACCAATATAAAGTTTAATTTAATTCAGTGCGTTATGGCAGAGGTATCATACTATACCAAAGAAGGTTTAGAAAAATTAAAAGAAGAATTACAGTATTTAAAAACAACCGGCCGTTCCAATATATCAAAAGCGATAGCCGAAGCCCGCGATAAGGGCGATCTTTCGGAAAATGCTGAATACGATGCGGCTAAAGAAGCACAGGGCTTGCACGAAGCTAAAATTTCGCAAATGCAGGAAGCGGTTGCAAATGCCCGTTTGCTTGATGAATCGAAAATCGATACATCAAAAGTTCTTGCCTTGTCCATAGTAAAAATAAAGAATGTGCGCAACGGCGCTACCATGAGCTATCAGCTGGTATCAGAAAGCGAAGCGGATCTGAAATCAGGAAAAATTTCGGTGGCATCACCAATTGCCAAAGGTTTGTTAGGCAAAAAAGTGGGCGATAAAACCGAGATAATGGTACCAGCGGGCAAAATGGAGTTTGAGATATTAGAGATCAGTAGGTAGGTATAATTATTGAATTGTCGATTTATTGAATTATTGATTGTTTCTAAAAGCTTTCTAATTCAATAATTCAATAATTCATTAAATCAATAATTAAAATGAGCACTATATTTTCAAAAATAGTTTCCGGCGAGATACCATCGTATAAAGTAGCGGAGAGTGTTGAGTTTTTGGCTTTTTTGGATGTTAGTCCGCTAGCCGAAGGGCATGTGCTGGTGATACCTAAAAAAGAGGTGGATTATATTTTCGACCTGGACGACGAAACCTACACCGGTTTGCAGCTATTCGCCAAAATAGTTGCCGAAGGGTTGAAGGAAGCTATCCCCTGCAAGCGCATAGGCGTGGCCGTTATCGGGTTGGAAGTGCCGCATACGCATATTCACTTAATACCCATGAACCGAGTTGATGACCTGAATTTTGCACGCCCTAAGCTAAGTTTTAGCAAGGATGAGATGAACATAACCGCTGAAAAGATAAGAGCGGCATTGAGGGAGAAATAACAGGAAACACCATGAGACGCAAAGTATTGCGTCTCTACAAAAAAATCATAAAAAAGTCCGGTATGCTAACCATACCGGACTTTGTATTTTTTAGACTAATCTCTAATCTCCAGTCTCTAATTAACTCTTCACCGCACAATATTCTTCAAATGCGCCAATAAGGTTATCGGCTATCATTTGTGCAGGGCGGCCTTCTATCTGGTGGCGCTCAATAATGTGTACCAGTTTACCATCCTTAAACAAAGCCATTGATGGCGATGACGGCGGGTAAGGCAGCATATAGTTACGGGCAACGTTTACTGCATCGGTTTCCATACCTGCAAAAACGGTAACCAGCTTATCGGGGTGAATATCGTTTTGCGCAGCCATACGTGCAGCCGGGCGAGCATTAGCAGCAGCACAACCGCAAACAGAATTTACCATTACAAACACTGTACCTTCGCTTTCAATCGCTTTTTTTACAGCATCGGCATCCTTTAACTCTTCAAAACCAACATTGGTTAATTCGGCCCGCATGGGGGCAACTAAATATTCTGGATACATAATATTTTTTTAAAAATTTGTTTACAAAAATAACAAATGATAATCACATAGCATTAAAATTACAAATAATAACAATTTGCTGACGGAAAGCGTATTAGAGACGAATTACAAACTATTGATTAAGCAAAGGGGTGAAGGGGGTTTAATTGTGGCGAAAAAAAGTTTGCGCTTTAGGTAATTTTTTAGAATTAATGCTGTTTTAATAATCTAATATTTATATTGCATTCCCTAATTTTTAACTAAATGAATTTAAAGCCATCCAAAACCAGCACAGTAATAATTGTAGACAAAGGCAAGGGAAGCACAAAGACATTACAGGTAAAAACAAAACACATAAGCCGCATTAAACACTACGCGGCAGGCATACTGGCACTAATTTTAACATTATCGGGCGCTATAATTTACCTTGAGAACCAGAACATGGCGCAACAGGAAGAAACATTACGTGCATTGGCCCAGATAAACCAGCTAAAAAAATCCGTGCCTGCACCCGCAGCGGCAGCGCCTCAGGTGAAAAAGACTAACAACGCCCAATCATATATACAAGATATACAGAGTAAACTACAATCCATAAATACTTACTTAAGAAAGCGTGGTTTAAAAGGCTTCTCGACCAAAGGCGTTGGCGGTGGCGATGGTAACGGCGCTGAAAGCAAACTTACCGATAACGAAAAGTATTCGGCTTATGATGAATATCTCGACCGCCTGCTGCACGCAGTAGCATTTACCCCTATGGGTTACCCCAAGATTAGTTCATTAACTTCATATTTTGGCTACAGGAGCGATCCTTTTGAGTCGGACCATGCCGAGTTTCACCCCGGTATCGATTTTAAAGGCGAACGTGGCGATGCAGCCAAATGTACTGCCGATGGCAGGGTTGTTGGAGCAGGGTGGAACGGTGGTTACGGAAATTGTGTGCGTATTGCACATACCAATGGTTTCGAAACACTTTACGGGCATTTATCGCGCATTACTGTACACATAGGGCAGAAAGTTACCGCAGGCGAAAAAATTGGCGAAATAGGTTCAACGGGCCGCTCAACAGGCAACCATTTGCATTACGAAGTGCGTAAAAATGGCAAACCGGTAAACCCTATCAGTTATTTATCACTTAATAAATAGCAAATACAATGGCATTATTTGGTAAAAAAGAAAAGGTTGCATTAGATATGCAGTCCATATCAACACTTATAAGCGAAGGCAGCGTTTTAGACGGAAACCTTAAAGCCCCTGCATTCGCACGTATCGACGGGCAGGTAATAGGTGATGTAACGGTTGATGAAGGCCTGATATTAGGTGAAAAAGGATCGATAAAAGGAAATGTGATAACCAAAGAGATGGTTATATATGGCACAGTAAACGGCAACCTGCAAGTAGTATCGCTCGAAATAAAAGCCAGCGGCAAAGTAAACGGAGAGATACATACCCAAACCCTTGAGGTTGAAAACGGTGCTGTTTACAACGGTAGCCTGCATATGTCGCAAAACGCCAAACTAGCCCAAAGCACCCTGAAAGCAAAACCCGAGCAACAGAAGCTTATCGAAGTATAATTTTTAGTTGGCAGTTTACAGTAAGCAGTTTGCAAAATCTAAGCTAACGGCAAACTGCCCACCGCCAACTGCAAACTTCCCCTACGCCCTGTTATCATCTGGCTTTTGGAAAATGCCGTCCTTAATATCTATCAATAATACCGAAATTACGCCCATGCCCGCTGCCGTGCCTATGGTAAGCAGCCAATCTACAAACGACAAGCGGAAAAACAGCAGGTACATAATGGTACCATAATAGGGTGTCATACATATAGGGCAGCCATAAATGGGCTTGTATAAATGACCCTCCGGCTTTATAAGTTTCTTTACTCCTTCAAATATCATCCCTTTCCAGCTACAGGCATGGATGAATAATACGATCATGGCTATTATAAACGCGTGCTGAATCATTAGTATCGGCTTGTTAAATTATTATTGCCGCATAAAGAATGCTTTTTTGGGTGAAAAGGTTTTATCCGTTTACCATTTAACTGCCATATATTATTTATCAGCATACGTAATCACAATGGCGCCTTCATATTAAAACTAACTTCTTAGCCAGTATCTAAATTGGTTGTATTGTAATATACCGGTTACAATTCTTTTGTAATGAACAAGTTACAACATTTTAAGTGGGTTACAAGGTAATTTTGTTCAAACATTAGCGTTAAGTAATTGTTCCTATTATCACTCAGGTCAATAGTTTAAGGCGCTTTTAATTTAAGGCGCATTCCTTGCTTAACAATTTATTAATGTTTTAATTTTTATACTTACTATGCAGAATAGGACTTTAATTATTGCTGGCATGCACAGATCGGGCACATCGCTTATTACGCATTGGCTTAACGAATGCGGCCTGCACTTAGGCGAAAGTTTCTTGGGTCCTGGCCTTGGTAACACTGAGGGCCATTACGAAGACATTGAGTTTTTAAAATTGCACGAAGAGATATTAAGTGATAATAAGCTGCCTTCAACCGGTTTGACTGAAGCACATAATATTGAGCTATCACTGTATCATAAAGAAAAACTAAAGAGCGTTATAAAAGTTAAAAACAAGCTATATCAGCAATGGGGTTGGAAAGACCCGCGTACCTGCCTGTTTTTAGATACCTATAAGGAACTAATACCCGATGCCCGTTATTTGATTATTATACGTGATTATAAGGCAGTAGTGAGCTCACTGTTACGGCGTGATTTCCAGGGATTTGAGAAAAAATATATGAGCAGGAGCTACCTGAAGCGCTTATACTGGATAAAGTATCAGCGGAAAGGCCGGTTGCGGGAATTGTATACTCAATGGGCCGAGCATTACCTGAAAGTATGGATAGCGTATAACGAAGAGATATTAAAAAACGTGCAGAACCTGCCGAAACATGCTTATGTAATGCTTAATTACTCCATGTTAAAATCAAACGATGAGAGTGTATGCTCATACTTAAATAAGCGCTGGAACCTTTCGTTAAAATATTTCAAGTTTAGGGAAGTGTTTAAAGAGAAACTGATCAGCGAGCAGGTTGATACTGATTCCTATATTTTTAATAAATCGTTAACTAGCCAGGCTGATCAGCTGCAAAAAAGCCTGGATAATTATATGATGCTGATGTAGATTTCTGCTTTCATAAAAACATCATCAGTTATCCCAAAACTATTTCCATAAGTTAAGTAGAAAACCTATTTTTACTATCCAAACCAATTATTTTGTCGCATGACTAAAACGTTTTATAATGCTTTTTTCGCCTCTGCATTACAGTTAGTTTTATTAATATTCAATACTACCGCAAACGCAAAAGTTACACCTGCTGCATGTTTTACCGATAATATGGTGCTACAGCAAAAAACAAATGCTGCCATTTGGGGAACGGAAACACCGGCTAAAGCATTTACCATAATTACATCGTGGAATAATAAAACGTACAAAGTTACACCAGCTGCAAATGGCGACTGGAAAATAAAAGTAGCCACACCATCGTACGGCGGCCCCTACAGCATTACATTTAATGACGGCGAAACAACAGTTTTAAATAACATATTGATAGGTGAGGTATGGGTATGCTCCGGCCAGTCGAACATGGAAATGCCGCTTACGGGCTGGAACAATGATGTGATCAATTTGCAGCAGGAACTTGCTGATGCGGCTAACTACCCGCAGATACGAATGATAAAGATAGATAACAAAACAAGCTTTACTGCCCGTACAGATGTTCCGGTAAAATGGGGATGGAACGTATGCAGCCCACAAACGGTAGGCAGTTTTTCGGCTGCAGCCTATTTTTTCGCGAAGAATTTGTACCAGCAATACCACATTCCCATAGGCATTATTAACAGTACGTGGGGCGGTACAGTTGCCGAAGCATGGACGAGCGGCGATGCCCTGAAAACAATGCCCGCTTTTACCCCCTTTGTACAAGCAGCCGAAAATGGCATGACACAGGAAACGCTCAACGCCAAATATCAAACCGACCTGGGTGAATGGCTTACTGATATCAACAAGTTAGATCATTCCTATCAAAATGGCGGCTTATTGTGGGCGATGCCAACTTTAGATGATTCAGCCTGGCAAAAAATGAATGTCCCGGCCTATTGGGAGCAATCAGGTGTGCCGAATTATGATGGTACGATATGGTTCCGGAAAAAAGTGAATATCCCTGCCGCCTGGGCAGGCAAAAACTTAAAACTGGATATAGGCGGTATAGATGATTTTGATGATTCGTTTTTCAACGGAACAGAAATAGGGCACACGGAACTGTTTATTTTAAAACGCAGCTACACCATCCCGGCTAACCTGGTAAAATCGGGCGACAATACCATTGCCATACGCGTTTTTGATAGCGGCGGCCTGGGAGGTATTAATAAAGGGCCCATGACGTTATCGGTAGCCGGCGACACTTCAGCTAAGATTGATATTTCGGGTGCATGGGCATATCAAAAAGGTAATGAGTTAAAAACCCTGCCACAAGCACCGATGCTATCAAACAGCCCTAACCGGCCAACTCTTATTTATAATGCAATGATCAGCCCCATATTGCCATTTACCATAAAGGGGGTGATATGGTACCAGGGTGAAAGTAATGCCGACCGTGCCAAACAATACGAGCAACTTTTCCCGCTGCTGATAAATAACTGGCGACAAAAATGGAATGAAGGTAATTTCCCTTTTTATTTTGTGCAGATAGCCAACTATGCCGCCACCGATGAGCCGCCTGCAGCCGATTGGCCCGCATTACGCTATGCCCAACTTAAAACGCTATCGGTGCCTAATACAGGTATGGCCGTGACTATTGATATTGGCGAGAACAGCGACATACATCCGCATAACAAACAGGAAGTAGGCCGCCGCCTGGCACTTATAGCCCGCGCAAAAACCTATGGCGAGAATATCCAATACTCGGGACCTTTGTATAAATCCCAAAAGATAATTGACAATAAAATCGAGCTTATTTTTACCAACGGCGCGTTAACAGCAAAAGGCGATACGCTTAAAGGCTTCACAGTGGCTGGTGCCGATAAACAATTTCATCCGGCTAACGCAATACTTAAAGGAAATACTGTAATTGTTACGAGTGCGGATGTAGCAAATCCCGTTGCTGTGCGCTACGCCTGGGCAAATAACCCAATCTGTAATTTATACAATACCGCAGGTTTGCCTGCATCGCCATTTAAAACTGATGATTGGTAGCCCCCCTAAAGGGGGAACTTTACGTATTACGCAAGAATGGTTTTTTACTCCCCCTTTAGGGGGCTGGGGGGCTAAAACAACTCCACCAACCGTTCCAACGCCATCCCTCTTGAGCCCTTTATCAGCACCGTCGAATCTTTTATCGGCGCAGCTTTCAACCCCTCAATAGCCTCCTCAACTGTGGTATAGAAAGTAATATTTTGACTTTTAACTTTTAACTTTTGACTTTCAAACTTCTCCCCTATAAATATCCGTTCGCCCACATCAGTATCCAAAGCTTTCTGTATCACCCCCAAATGTTCCGCCGGCGATTCATCGCCCAGCTCAAACATATCGCCCAAAACCAATACTTTGCGTTCGGCCTGTAGCTTGCCTACGTTTTCAATGGCGACAAACATGCTGCTGGGGTTGGCATTGTAGTAATCGCAGATAAGGGTGTTGGTGTTCGTTCGTTTTATTTGTGAACGGTTGTTTTGTGGTTGGTAGCCCTCAACGCCCAGGTTAATTTCATCAGCCTCCAGCTCAAAATACACACCTATGCAAATAGCTGCCAAAATATTATCCAAATTATAGCCCCCGGTAAGCTGTGTTTTCACCTCGTAGCTTTCGCCTGAATTGTTATTTGTCCATTCTAAAGCTAGCAGGGGAGAGTTTGCCGTCAGTTTGCCGATAACGGTATTATTTGGATTATGCGTTCCATAAAATACCGCCTTGTATAATTTACGAGCCTCCTGCATGGCCATCAAAACCGGGTCATCGCCGTTAACAAAGGCAACTTTTTCTTCCCAGCCTTCCGGCTTTCCAACTTCCGGACCTCCCCACTTCAGGTAATCATACAATTCACCTTTACCCTTCTTTATTCCCTCAACACCGCCAAAGCCTTCCAAATGCGCTTTACCAATGTTGGTTATCATCCCATGCGTTGGTTGTGCAATACTGCTCAGCAATGCAATTTCTTTCTGGTGATTGGCCCCCATTTCAATAACTGCCATTTCGTGCGATTTATTAATACTTAAAATGGTAAGTGGCACACCGATATGGTTGTTCAAATTCCCCTGCGTGGCCAGCGTATTGAATTTTTGCGATAGTACCGCGTTGATCAGTTCCTTAGTGGTGGTTTTGCCGTTAGTGCCGGTAAGACCAACAACAGGTATTGTTAATTGCCTGCGGTGATAGCGCGCCAGATCCTGCAACGCTGCAAGGCTATCATCAACCAAAACATATTTATCACCAAGTTTGTAGGCCGGGTTATCAATCACAGCATAAGCCGCGCCTTCAGCAATAGCTTGTTCGGCAAAGGTATTGGCGTCGAACTTATCGCCTTTCAGCGCAAAGAAAATACTGCCCGCGGCTATTTTGCGGGTATCGGTGCTGATAACCGGTTGCTGTAAATAAAGCTGGTATATTTCTTCGATAGTCATTTAGGGTAAAAGTCAATAAAATAGATCATATTACATAACAGGATTAAAGGAGTGGTCATGCTGAGCTTGTCGAAGCATAAGCGTAAAGGCCTGCCCGCATACTTCGACAAGCTCAGTATGACACCCTTTGTTAATTACGACACCCGCTCCCTTATTTTGTTTGCTGCGCTTCTTTTTTCATCCAGCTTATTACTGCCTTAATTTCGCCATAGCTATAATTGTCGCCCAAAATTTCTTTTAATGGCGATAGCTTATCATCTCCATAACTTTCCACTGCGTCCTTTATGGTTGGTATCTTGTCTTTAGTAACAACAGCTTCAATATCAAGTATACCTTTTTCAATATACCAGGCCAAGTGCCCTTCAATGGTCATGGGTGATAATTTGCGTAACGAAGCAATTTCAATAATGCCAATGCCGGCTTGGTAAAGATCAAAGCTTTCCTTTTGTGTAGCGTTCGGTTTTTCGCTTTTGTCAACCTTTGGTTTCCGTTCACGCTTAGGCTTCTTTTCTTTTATTTTGGATGATAAACCCTTCTTCGCGCAATATATCTTCACCGGTGCCAAAAACTCCCGCCCGTAGCGTGCCAGTTTAACATCGCCAAAGCCCGAAATAAGCCGTAAATCATCCATGCTTAACGGCAGATAGGTAGCTATCTCCACCAAAGTAGCATCCGATAATATCACATAAGGCGGCACATTCTCATTCGCAGCAATATCGCGGCGCAGCAATTTCAAATCATTGAACAATTCGGTTTCATAAGCTAGTTGTGCAAACTCGTGATGCTCCTCAACTATTTGCGCTTTGATGAACTCCACCTTTTGTAAACCTTTTAATACTGCCTCGCTTAACTCGGTTAGTTTTATTATGGGATATTCGCCTTCTTCAACTCTTAGATATTTTTGCTGAACCAGCTCGCGCATATAGCGCTGCCAGTCGGTTTTGCTGATGTCGGCGCCTATGCCGTAGGTTTTTAGTTGCTTATGCTCTTCCCGTATCTTTTCGCTTTTCGACCCACGTAAAAATTCAACCACGTAGCCTGCGCCAAACCGTTCCTTTAGCCGTGCTACTGCCGATAATGCCTTTTGGGCGATCAGCGTACCGTCGAACCGTTCAAATTCAGTTAAACAAACATCGCATGAGCCGCACGTTGCCGGCGATTCCTCGTCGAAATACTTTAGCAGGTAATGCCTGCGGCAAGTTTGCAATTGACAATAGCCCGCCATATCATCCAGCTTCTTCAGCATTATCCGGCTTTGCTCGGGGTTGTTCTCTACCCTGGCAAATTCCTTCAGTTTCATTACATCACCCGGCGAATAATACAGTATGGCGGCCGATGCCAGCCCATCCCTTCCCGCACGACCCGTCTCCTGGTAATAGCCCTCAATATTCTTGGGCATATCCATGTGTACCACGTACCGCACGTTCGATTTATTGATGCCCATACCAAAAGCTATGGTGGCGACGATGATCTTCACATCATCCCTCAAAAAAGCTTCCTGGTTGCGGGCCTTTATATCGTTGCTTAGCCCGGCATGGTAGGCTTCTGCCGAAAAACCTTCTTCTCTTAAATCTGCTGCTAATGATTCAGTCGATTTGCGCGACAAACAATAAATTATGCCCGATTCATCCTTTCGCTCATCCAAAAAAGCAAGCAGCTGGTTAAAGCTGTTCTTTTTGGGCGATACCGTATAGCTGATATTTCCCCGGTTAAATGATGATATGAATACAGCGGGATCGTGCAGGTTCAGCTTCTCCAAAATATCCTTTTGGGTAAGCTTATCGGCAGTAGCGGTAAGCGCTATAACCGGGATGTTGGGAAAATAGTCCTTCAATCCCGCCAGCATCAAATATTCGGGCCTGAAATCATGGCCCCAGTGCGATATACAATGCGCCTCGTCGATGGCTATTTGCACCACCGGCAACTGCTTTAAAAACTCGACCAGTTTATTTTCCGAACCGAATAAACGTTCAGGGGCAAGGTACAGTAGTTTAATCTCGTTGTTTTGCAGCCTGCGCATCAGGTCGGCCTGCTCGTTTGGCGATTGCGAGGAGTTGTAGAAACCCGCCGCAATGCCGTTCACATTCAGCGCATCCACCTGGTCCTTCATCAGCGCTATCAGCGGCGATATAACTATGGTGAGGCCATCCAGCAAAACCGCAGGCAGTTGATAACATAATGACTTGCCGCCACCCGTAGGCATCAGCACCAAAACATCCTTATTATCTAAAACATGCTGAATAATTGCCCCCTGCTGGTGTCTGAACTCGCTGTAACCAAAATATTTTTGTAAGGCCTGGGTGGGTGTCATATCGTTGTCCGCAAATGTATTTATTTAATATCGAATATTGAATGTCGAATATCTAACACCGAAGTAATGGAAGGCTGTTTGCGGTGGATAAAAATCCCCTCTGGGGGAACTATATACGAGTTGGAACAATATTTATTGCGTTATAAAATCAACTCTTATAACTTTTAATAATGTGCTATCAAGGGTAAAATATGCAGTCGCCGGAGATGGGCCCCACTTCTTGTATCGGGGTAATCACAACCAAATATGTATTTTTTTCTTTGCGTAAAATTTCGGGTTACATTAAGTACGAAAAAGTGATGACCCGTGCTGTCCAAGTAATGTATAACAACCTTTTTTGCTTTGTCGGTTGGTTTTTCAACATGCTATACCACGAGTTATGCTGCGCTAAACTCGTGGCAGCATTCCTTTTATTACTTTCCCATAGTCACCTCACTTTCATATCCTCAATTAATCTTATATTCATAAGCGCAAAAAGTTAAATTTGCGTGAAATTTAGTATACCTCATTTGGAAAGAAATTTAATTATCGGTACCCGGGGCAGTGATCTGGCCTTATGGCAGGCTAACTTTGTTAAAGATAGCCTGGCAGCAATAGGCATTCATGCCGACTTGAAAATAATTAAAACCCAGGGCGACCGCATCCTGAATCTAAGTTTTGATAAGCTGGAAGGTAAAGGCTTTTTCACCAAGGAACTGGAGGACGAGCTATTATCGGGCAAGATCGACATCGCGGTACATTCCCATAAGGACCTGCCAACCGAAAACCCTCCGGGGCTAATGATAGCAGCAGTTTCCGAACGTGAGGACCCTTCAGAATTATTATTGATATTGAAGGATTGTGTTGATGTGCATCAAAAACTGTCGTTGAAATATGGAGCGAAAGTTGGTACATCATCCAACAGGCGCAAGGCGCAATTGCTGGCTCACCGCCCCGATCTGCAGATAAGTGAACTTCGGGGCAATGTACCCACACGCATACAAAAACTGCGTAAGGAAAATTACGATGCCATAATGATTGCCAAAGCGGGCGTAAGCCGTTTAGGTTTAGATCTGAGCGACCTGCATGTAGAAACATTAACCCCCAATGAACTGATACCCGCGCCGGCACAAGGAGCTTTGGCTATACAAATACGCTCAAGCGATGTAATTGTATTCGAGATATTGCAGGAGCTGAACCACCCCGATGTAGCCGAGGAATTAGCAGTTGAGCGTGATGTGCTAAAATTATTTGGCGGCGGTTGCCATTTGCCTTTGGGCTGTTATTGCCGCCGCGAGGATGGTCTGTACCAGGTGTTTACCTCAAAGGCTACCGACGAAGATGAATTTCCCGACCGCTATTTTGTGGAAGCGGAAACTACAGAAGGTTTGGCCGAAAAGATAGTTTCTAAATTCGCAGCCGGTCGTAAAATGCCGCTAAGCGTGTTCATTACCCGCGAATTGTCGGAACAAAGTTATTTCCGCAAGGCACTCGAAAAACATAAAATAGAGATCGAGGCACGTTCATTGATACGCACGGTGCCAGTTATTACGAGATTCGATTCGTATATATTAAAACAGGTTGATTGGATATTTTTTTCCAGCAAAAATGCGGTTGAATATTTTTTCCAGTTAAACCCGGCCTTACCAAAAGATGTAAAATTTGGCGTTATGGGTAGCGGATCTGAAGAAATGCTGCGCCGCAAAGGTTATTTTACCGCATATGTAGGTGAAAGTAACGATACTGCCGAAGTAGCCGCTGAATTTGCCGAATTAACCCAGGGTCAAACAGTGTTATTTCCCGGTGCCGAAGGTTCGTTAAGAAGCATACAGCAGGGTTTATCAGCCGATACAAAAGTTATCGATCTGCCGATATATGAAACCGTGATGGAAGAAGATGTAGAAGCTACAGGCGCCGAGATACTGGTATTCACCAGTCCCTCAAATGTGGATGCCTACTTCGCCGAAAATTTGCTCGACCCCTACCAGAAGGTAGTGGCCATAGGCAAATCAACCGGCAAAAAATTTGATGAAATGGGTGTAAAATACACGCTGCCTTATTCACCCGACGAGGTTGGGTTGGCTGAGGCGGTGTTTGGACTTTAGCCCCCTAGCCCCCTAAAGGGGGAACAATTATGGAGATTATAAGATATATTAACAAATAAGAAATTCAAAAACTCCCCCTTTAGGGGGTTGGGGGGCCTATGTTACAACGACCAAGAAGAAACCGCAAAAGTGAAGTTATCCGCCAAATGGTGCAGGAAACGCACGTAAGCGCGGCTAATTTGATATTCCCGCTGTTTATTATCGAGGGTAATAATCAAAAAAGCGAAGTAAGTTCCATGCCGGGCATCTATCGGTATTCTATCGATAATCTGCTACGCGAGATCGAAAGCTGCCTTAAACTGGGCTTGAACTCATTCGATCTTTTCCCTAATATAGATGAGGCTTTAAAGGATAAATACGCCACCGAAAGCTACCGTAATGAAAGCTTGTACTTGCGCGCCATTCGTGCCGTAAAAACAAATTTTCCCGAAGCCTGCGTAGTGACCGATGTAGCGATGGATCCTTACAGCAGTGACGGCCACGACGGCGTTTTCGAGAACGGCGAGATACTGAACGATGAAACGCTTGAAGTTTTAGGCAAAATGGCATTGGCACATGCGCAAAATGGTGCGGATATAATCGCACCATCAGATATGATGGATGGGAGGGTAGGTTACATCCGCAATATTTTGGATGATAATGGCTTTACCAATGTGTCTATCATGTCGTACTCTGCAAAATACGCCAGCGCGTTTTACGGTCCGTTCCGGGATGCTTTGAATTCGGCCCCAAAATTTGGCGATAAAAAAACCTACCAGATGAACCCCGCTAACCAGCGCGAGGCATTGATTGAAGCTAAGCTTGATGAAGTGGAAGGTGCGGACTTTTTAATGGTAAAACCTGCGTTACCTTACCTGGATGTAATAAAACTGATAAAAGATAATACTGAACTACCCGTTGCAGCGTATAATGTGAGCGGCGAATACGCCATGATAAAAGCCGCCATACAAAAAGGCTGGCTAAACGAGCAGCGCGCCATAACCGAGGTGCTAACCGGCATCAGAAGGGCAGGTGCAAGTGCAATATTAACTTATCATGCTAAGGAAGTGTTGGAGAATAAGTGGCTGTAAGCCCCCTAACCCCCTGAAGGGGGAACAATTGCGGGGCATAGATATAATTAACAAATAAGAAATTCAAAAACTCCCCCTTTAGGGGGTTGGGGGGCTAGATGTTAGATTCAATAAAAAAAATGTTTTCAGGCGATGAGGAGCCGGTGAGTACAACGGGCAAACCCGATATCAGCAGGGAAAAATCGGGCGAATTGTATGCAAAGGCAAAAACTTATTTCCCGGGTGGGGTTAACTCTCCGGTGCGGGCTTTTAAATCGGTTTATGGTACGCCACTTTTTATTGAAAAAGGCGATGGCAGCCATATATGGGATGCGGACGGCAACGAGTTTATCGACTTCTGCTGTTCATGGGGGCCACTTATCCTGGGGCATAATAATGCCAAAGTAAAAGAAAAAGTTATTGCGGTAATGCAGAATGGCATGTCCTTCGGTGCGCCTACAGCTTTGGAAAATGAATTGGCTGAACTCATCCTTAAAAACAATAAATTTATTGAAAAACTGCGTTTTGTAAGCTCGGGTACCGAGGCGGTGATGTCGGCAATCAGGCTGGCGCGCGGCTATACAAAACGCGATAAAATATTAAAATTCGAGGGGTGTTACCACGGGCATTCCGATTCTCTGCTGGTAAAGGCAGGTTCGGGCCTGGTTACTTTCGGCGAAACATCTTCAGCCGGTGTACCCAAATCATTTGCGGATGAAACCATCGTAGTTTCGCTTAATGATCCCGAAGCTTTAACACAGGCTTTCAATGAATTTAAAGATCAGATAGCCGCGGTTATCATCGAACCAATACCCGCCAACAATGGCCTATTGCTGCAAACAAAAGAATTTTTACAGTCGCTGCGCGATATGTGTACCCAAAACGGCACCCTACTCATTTTTGATGAGGTGATCTCCGGTTTCCGTGTAGGTTTTGAAGGCGCGGCAGGGCATTATAATATCAAACCTGACATTATCACCTATGGCAAAATAATCGGTGGTGGTTTGCCGGTTGGTTGCTATGGGGCCTCAGCCGAAATTATGGGTAGCATATCGCCCGATGGTTTGGTTTACCAGGCAGGTACTTTATCGGGCAATCCGGTAGCTATGGCAGCAGGTATAGCCCAGTTATCTGAATTACTTCGTATGGGCTTCTATCGCGACCTGCATAAAAAAACCGAAGAGTTTACTGAATCTATCCAGCGCTACGCCACGGCAAAAAGCTATAAGTTCAAAGTATTCAGCATAGGGTCAATATTCTGGTTCGCTTTTACCGATAAGGAAACCATAAGCAAGGCCGAAGACATTGACCCTGCAAGCATGGAAAAGTTCAAAAAAATGCACCGCGAGCTTATCAATCGAGGTATTTATTTAGGGCCATCAGGCTATGAGGTAGGGTTTATATCATCGGCCCATACAAAAATAGACCTGGAGAAAGCAAAACGTGCTATATTTGAGAGTCTTGACCTGGTATTTAAGCCCCACCCAACCCTCCCCGGTAGGGAGGGCGCACCAAAGGGCGATTAAAATATTAAATAACAAAATTTAAAAGTCTCCCCTACCGGGGGAGATT
>CAIWRU010000218.1 GCA_903915155.1 uncultured Mucilaginibacter sp. | reverse complement strand
GTATTTGGTGTATTGGCAGTAATTGCCGGCGCTTTCGCTGCGCATGGCTTAAAGGCCTACTTAACACCACAACAGTTAGCTATTTGGCATACTGCAGTACAATACCAGTTTTACCACGTTTTTGCTTTGCTGTTTTTATCAACATTTGCACCATCCAAAATTAGTTTAATTAAAGCCAGCTATTACTTTTTTACTTTCGGCATTGTGTTTTTTTCGGGCTCGCTGTATTTTTTCGCCGGCGCCGATGTGTTAAATTGGAACTATCCTGCCATCGTCGGCCTTATTACGCCTATAGGCGGTTTATGTTTCATTTTGGGCTGGATAATGCTAGGCCTTGCCGCTTACAGGGGTAAATAATTCTTTTGTACGATGTTAGAATTTGCCGAAGCCGAACATACCGACCGCAAAACACTTTTTGTTGAAGTGATTTTGCCTTTGGCTATAGCAAAAAATTATACATACCGCGTACCCTACGAGTTGAACGACACCGTTGCCATCGGCAAGCGCGCTGTGGTGCAATTTGGCAAAAGCAAACTATACACGGCTATCATAGCAGGTATCGGCAGCCAGCCGCCCGAGAAATATGAAGCCAAATATTTGGTGGAAATTTTGGATGATAAGCCCGTAGTTACTGAACAACAACTCCAATTCTGGCAATGGCTGGCCGAATACTACATGTGCAACCTGGGCGAAGTGATGAATGCAGCCCTCCCATCAGCCTTAAAACTCGCCAGCGAAACCAAAATCATGCTGAACAAGGAGGTGGAAGTCGACCGTACCACTTTGCATGATAAGGAGTTTTTGATACTGGAGGCGCTCGACCTGCAACCCGAACTTACCGTAAGCGACATTGTCAAGCTGCTGAGCCAAAAACAGGTAATGCCGATATTAAAGCTGTTGTTCGAGAAAAATATCATCCATATTTCGGAAGAAGTAAGCGAACGCTACAAACCCCGCAAACGGACATTCATCACCCTCAATCCTATTTATAACGACCCTGAAAACCGCAGGGAACTGTTCACCATACTCGAAAAGAAAGCGCCTAAACAGGCTGATGCGGTGTTAGCTTATATCAAATTATCACGCCACCAAAAAACCATCTCAAAAAATGAGCTGATAGAAGAAAGCGGCGCAGGCGATGCCAGCATAAAAAGCCTGATAGAAAAGGAAATATTCATTCCCGAAGAAAAAAACGTAAGTCGCCTGTACTACGAGGAAGAAGAAGCTATTGACGGTTTTAAACTGAGCGAACAACAGCAGGAAGCCCTGGAAAGCGTAAGGAACCAGTTCGCCGAAAAAGATGTAGTGCTGCTGCACGGTGTAACCTCATCGGGCAAAACGCAGATTTATATTCGGCTGATAGAAGAAATGATCAACTCAGGCCGACAGGTGCTTTATTTGCTGCCCGAGATTGCTTTAACCACCCACATCATCGAACGCCTGCGCATGTATTTTGGCGCGAACATCGGTGTATACCATTCCCGTTTTAATGATGCCGAACGTGTGGAAGTTTGGCAAAAGGTGCTGAATAATGAATATAAAGTAATTTTGGGTGCAAGATCGTCTGTATTCCTGCCATTTCATGACTTGGGATTGATCATAGTTGATGAGGAACACGAAACATCGTACAAACAATTCGATCCCGCCCCGCGCTACAACGCCCGCGACGCGGCAATATTCCTTGCCAATATGCACGGTGGCAAAGTGTTGCTGGGTTCGGCAACGCCATCCTTCGAAAGCTATTACAACGCCCGCACCCACAAATACGGCTTTGCCGAATTAGGCGAACGCTTTGGCGGCGTTGAAATGCCACAGGTTGAAATTGTAAGTATTGCCGAGGAAACCAAAGCCAAAACCATCCAATCGCACTTTACCAGCGTGCTGATAGCCGATATACGGCAGGCGCTTGAGAATAAAGAACAAGTGATCCTGTTCCAGAACCGCCGTGGTTATGCGCCGGTAATGATGTGTAAGATATGCGCCTACACGCCAAAATGTATCAACTGCGATGTTAGCCTTACCTATCACAAAAGCAGCGGCAAGCTGCATTGCCATTATTGCGGCTATAAAGAAGATTCACCTGTAATATGTCCCGCCTGCGGCTCAACCCATTTGGAATACAAAGGCTTCGGCACCGAAAAAATTGAGGATGAACTGAGCCTGATACTCCCCGATGCCCGCATCACCCGTATGGACCTGGATACCACCCGCTCGCGCAATTCATTACAAAACATACTGAACAACCTTGAGGAAAAGAAGATAGATATATTGGTAGGCACACAAATGGTAGCCAAAGGGCTTGACTTTGCCGATGTAACCGTTATAGGCATCATCAACGCCGACAGCCTCCTCAAATTCCCGGATTACCGTGCTAATGAGCGCAGTTTTCAGATGCTGGCGCAGGTGAGCGGCAGGGCAGGTCGCCGTGGTAAACAGGGCAAGGTGGTTATCCAAACCTACGACCCCAAACATCGTGTAATAAAACAGGTAATTGAAAACGATTACGCCGACCTTTATTTTACCGAAATGAGCGAACGCAAAAGCTTTAAATATCCACCGTTCTACCGCCTTATTAATTTAGATATAAAACACAAAAGCAACGAAATGGTGTACCAGCAAGCCACCTACCTCGCCGCTGAGTTACGCAAACATTTCGGCGACCGCGTTATAGGCCCACAAGCACCTTTGGTAAGTCGGATACGTAACTTTTATATTCAGTCGATATTATTAAAGTTCGAGAAGGACGCAATATCGATCAATAAAGCAAAGGCCATCATACGCGATACCATTACGCAATTTCAAACCACCAAATTGAGCAAGGGCAGCATAGTGCAACCTGATGTTGACCCTTATTAATTCTTTTTGCTGATGGCATTTATCTGTATCGCAGGTATGCCGCCGCCTATAGCACCGCATGAAAAACGTTGTGAAAGCCGCTTGTAAGTAATATGCACCTGCAAGCTGTCAATCTTATATTGGGTAGCAAGGTTTGTCGGGCTATAGGTACTGTCCGAACCGTTTATTCTTACTACCCATCCACATCCGTCAGCAGCAACAGGCCCTGAATTTATTATGGTCGCATCGGCGGTAACCACTTGCCCTGAATTGTTATTTTTTTTGCATGAGAAAATGGCCAGGGCGAATAATATCACCATACAGAAGGTTAATTGTTGCAGCTTAGGATAGTTCATAGTTGTGTTTTAAGCCATTACGCTAGCAACCGGCAACATGCTACAATAGCATGGCATTAAAAACACAGCAGTATAACTAACCCATATTAAATTAAATTGTAATTTTGAAAAAACATCCCACCTTATGAGCAGTCACTTTTATAAAACAACCGTAACCTGGACCGGCAACCTTGGCACAGGCACCAGTGCTTATAAAGCATACGGCAGAAATCACGAAATAAGTGCCGATGATAAACCAACCATCTCTGCTTCATCTGATTCCTCTTTCCGCGGCGACAGGGAACGCTACAACCCCGAAGAGCTGCTGGTTGCTTCGCTTTCATCGTGCCACATGCTGTGGTACCTGCATTTATGTGCCGATGCAGGCGTTATAGTGGTTGACTATACCGATGCCGCCACCGGCATCATGACCGAAAACGCCGATGGCAGCGGTCGTTTTATCGAGGTAACCCTGCACCCTGCCGTTATAGTAAGCGATGCATCAATGATAGAAGAAGCCAATGCGCTGCATGAGCAGGCAAACAAAAAATGTTTTATAGCCAACTCATGCAATTTTCCAATATTGCACAAGGCTACGTGCAAGGTGCTGAATGCAGCAACTTAAATACAAAATACCCACTGTTTAAAACTATCTTTCCTGTATATCAGCAGTGTTGAAATATATACTGCCAGCCATCCTGGCAAACCCCTTTTATCTATAAAATCTGTGCTATATTCGCTATCAAATGGCTTATAAGTATATCGATAATTACCGCGAGCAAGGCGCACGTAAAAAACTGGTTGAGATATTAAAAAAGAAAGGCATTGCCGATGAACGCGTGCTGAACGTGATTGGCATGGTGCCCCGCCATTTCTTTTTTGATGAAACTTTCTGGAACCAGGCCTATAAGGATATTGCCTTCCCCATAGGTGCGGGCCAAACCATTTCGCAACCTTATACGGTAGCCTACCAAACCGAACTATTGCATATTAAAACCGGTGATAAAGTATTGGAAATAGGCACCGGTTGCGGCTATCAAACCTGCATTCTACTGAAACTCGGTGCCAAAGTCTATACCATTGAGCGCCAGGAAAAGTTATACGAACGCACCAAACAGGTATTGCCCTTCATGGGCTATAAACCCAATTTCTTTTTAGGCGATGGCTCCAAAGGCATACCCGAACACGCCCCTTACAACAAAATAATAGTAACGGCAGGCGCACCTATCATCCCCGATACCTTATTAACACAACTGGTTATAGGCGGCATACTCGTCATCCCGGTAGGCGATGAAAAATCGCAAAAAATGGTAACCGTGTTAAAAACCGGTGAATATGATTACGAAGAACACGTGTTGGATACTTTTAGGTTTGTGCCGCTCGTTGGCGATAAAGCGTGGTAAGCCCCCTCCGCCCCCTGAAGGGGGAACTTAAAAACAAAGCGACCTTTTATACTGCCTTGAGTCTATTCGCACAATATGCGGGATAACTTATGTTACAGCATTATGCAAGCGTCCACTTTAAACAATTTCATGACTCAAAAACCATAAAAATGCCCCCGCGTTTTACTATTTTTGAAAAACCATGCTATCCCTCACCAATCATACGCTCGAAAAACTGGAAGTGCTGCTAAAAACAGCCGGTTACAAGGTGCGGTACGAGAAAGGCAACTTTAAAACCGGCGCCTGCCTGCTGCAAAACAGCAAGGTAATTGTGGTAAATAAATTCTCCAACCTCGAAAGCCGCATACTGGCCATTGCCGAACTGGCACGCGAACTGGAGTTTGATTTTAACCTTTTGGACGATAAACAGGCCGCATTTGTACACCAGCTTAAACAAACCAACCTGCAACTGTGATAGTTACTTTCCTCGGCACCGGAACTTCACAGGGCGTACCTGTTATTGCCTGCGACTGCGAGGTTTGCACCTCGGCCGACAAGCACAATAACCGCCTGCGTTCATCTATCATGATCGAAAGCGACGACAAGGTGATAGTAATAGATTCAGGTCCCGATTTCCGTTACCAGATGCTGCGCGAAAAGGTAAAACACCTTGATGCCATAGTTTTCACCCATGAGCATAAGGATCATGTAGCAGGGCTTGACGATATACGCGCGTTCAACTACCGCCAAAACTCGCCTATTGATGTTTATGCTACCCCGCGTGTACAGGATGCCCTAAAGCGTGAGTTTGCCTATATTTTTGCCGAATTTAAATATCCCGGCATCCCGCAATTGGATATGCATACCATCGGCCTTGAGGCATTTGATATCGGCAGCCTGCATTTTATCCCCATTGAAGTAATGCACTATAAATTGCCTGTACTTGGTTTCCGCATTGGCGATTTTACCTATATAACCGATGCAAAAACAGTTGCGCCAAGCGAGATCGAGAAAATAAGAGGCACAAAAACATTAGTAATAAACGCTCTCCAAACCCAAAGCCATATTTCTCATTTTACCCTAGATGAGGCCCTCAGTTTCGCGCTCGAAGTAGGTGCCGAAAAAACTTATCTTACCCACATCAGCCATCGCCTGGGACTGCATTCAGTGATATCCGAACAATTACCACAAGGTATCGAACTTGCTTATGATGGTTTGAAGCTTAACGTGAATTGATCAGGCTAAAATTTAACGTAGCTGACGTGGACAATAGCCCCTTTGTATGCTTTCAAGTGCCCTTTATTATTACAATCTATTTCGCCGCGAATAATAATGGTTTTATTATTCGCCGGGGTTAGCTGCCCGTTATTGTTGTCGTAATCAAAAAAGCCGGTGCGGGTGCCTGTTAAATACAAGGGGCATTCCTGGCTAAAATCAACCCAAATGGCTTTATTATCAATCTTATCAACTATCAGGCTATCATTAAACAAACCCGATTCATCCTTGCTCTGCTGGTATCTGCCCGATACCTCAACATAATGTTTATCATAAAAACCAAGGCTATCAACCAGGCGGGTAAAACTAACGCGCTTAAATACGCGGCCATCGTTACAATCGCTTACATATTCTTTCACACGAGTTTTGCAGGATAGCACCGTCAATACCAGCATAAAAAAAATACTAATTTTAACATTCATCGCCGGGTTTGTATGTGCCATACATGCGGGTGTTATTCTTTAAACGGGGTATTGTGATTAAACGCTTGCCTAAAGCGAAAAGTTATCTTTAAATATTGCGAAATTGTTTTAGCATGCGGAATATATCCATATTTTTACGTTGCAGTTGCATTATTTTATGCAGCTTGGCAACCAATAAAGCCATTAACCCAATATACAATAATTATGAATAAAAAGCTACCGGTTTTATTACTTATGTTGATTGCCCTTTCGGCAAGTGCACAGCAAAAAGTAATACAACTATACAACGGCGCAGCGCCCGGCTCCGAAAGCTGGAACTGGGACCAAAGCGAAAGCGCCGACAACGTATATCACAGCAACGTGGTTTACAACGTTACCCACCCAACACTTACCGTTTACCCCGCCGATAGCACCTTTACTCCCACCGGTACAGCTGTTATTATTTGTCCCGGCGGCGGTCTGCAAACATTGTCTATTGAGCACGAGGGTTACGCCGTGGCTAAATGGCTGCAAAAAAAGGGCATCACCGCTTTTTTATTAGAATACAGGTTAATGCACACCCTTGGCAACGACCCCTATAAAGAGATGCTGGCAAAAATGAAAGCTAATAGTGTACTGCACGACCAAGCGCCAGTTGCCCCATTAGCTGTAGATGACGGCAGGGCGGCAATAGCCTATGTACGCGCACATGCTGCCGAGTATGGCATATCACCATCACGCATAGGTATAATGGGCTTTTCCGCAGGCGGAACTATCGCTGCTGCAACTGCCTTTGGATATACCCCTGAAAACAAACCCGACTTCGTAGCCCCTGTATATGCCTATTTCCCGCCTGAAATGCAGGTAAATGTACCACAGGACGCGCCGCCCATGTTTTTAGCTGGCGCGAGTGACGATCAGTCATCAATATACAGCGTGGAACTGTACGATACCTGGATAAAAACAAAACACAGTGCCGAACTGCATATATTTTCAAAAGGTGGGCATGGCTTTGGCATGAAAACACAAGGCCTTGAAAGCGATACCTGGACTGACCGTTTTATGGAATGGATGGACCAGCAGGGCTTTGTAGAACCAGCTTTCCCACGTAAAGGAAAATCATCGGCCAAACAAGCTGCCGATTTTACCAAATTCCTGGATTACCTTACACATAACGATTGGGCCGTAATATCGCACTATAAAGACAAGAACGACAGCATAATAACCCACCTTAACCCCAATGAAAAAAGGGTGGTATTTATGGGCAACTCCATTACCGAAGGCTGGTACAACCTCGATCCCGGCTTTTTTAATGGCCGTCCGTATATCGACCGTGGTATCAGCGGCCAAACCACACCGCAAATGCTGGTACGCTTTCGCGAAGATGTGATCGACCTGAAACCCGCCGTTGTGGTAATACTTGCTGGTATAAATGATATTGCCCAAAACACAGGCCCTATTAAACTGGAGAACACCTTTGGCAATATACGCTCAATGGCCGAACTGGCAGATCAGAACCATATCAAGGTGGTATTATCATCAGTTATGCCTGCGGCAAAAATAGGATGGCGACCATCAATAGCCCCCGTACAAAAGATCATCGACCTAAATAAAATGATAAAAGCTTATGCCGAAAAAATGCATTTCGGCTACATCGATTATTATTCGGCGATGGTGGTTGGCGATAATAAGGCACTAAATCCGGCTTATACCAACGAAGGATTACATCCAAACCTTGCCGGTTACAAAGTAATGGAACCACTTGCTGAAAAGGCAATTAATAAGGCATTAAAAAGTAAATAATATAACCTATGTCATTGCGAGCGTAGCGTGGCAACCGCGAATTATGCTTATTCACCATGCAAAGTGTGCGATTGCTTCGTCCCTCGCAATGACAAAAAAGATCATAAAAATGAAAAAACTAACCATAGCCCTCCTTCTCCTCATCGCCATAACGGCAAAGGCGCAGCAAAAAGTAATACCGCTTTATAACGGCCCAGCGCCCGGTTCTGAAAAATGGACATGGAGCGAAACCGAGAACGACAGCAACATGTACCACGCCCACACCATTTTCAATGTGAGCAAACCCACCTTAACCGTTTACCCACCCGACCCTGCCGTAGCTGCTACAGGTACGGCCGTTATTGTTTGCCCGGGCGGTGGTTTTCAGTCGCTATCTATTATGCAGGAAGGCTACGCTGTTGTAAAATGGCTGCAGGAAAAAGGCATTACCGCCTTCCTGCTAAAATATCGCCTCGTGCATACTTTGGGCGGCGACCCATACAAGCAAGAAACTGACAGCCGTGGCAAAGGCGGGTCTGACCAGGAACGAGCGACTGTAGCCGGCATGGCTACCGCCGACGCGCAAACAGCCCTAACTTATGTACGGGTTCACGCAACAGAATATAATGTTTCGCCTAATCAAATAGGGCTCATAGGTTTTTCTGCCGGGGGCTATTTGGCAGTTGCAACCGCCACCAATTATACCGCAGCAAGCCGCCCGAATTTTTCAGCGGCTATATATCCCGGTTTTTCGCCCGACTTGCTAAAAAATATACCAACCGATGCGCCGCCCATGTTCATAGCTGCCGCCAGCGATGATACCTTTGGGCTTGAAACATTAAGCACTATGCTTTACACAGCATGGGTAAATTCAAAGCACGAAGCTGAAATACACATTTACAATAAAGGAGGCCACGGCTTTGGTATGAACATACAAAATCTGCCCAGCGACAGCTGGCGCGACCGCTACAGCGACTGGCTAAATAGCCTCGGCCTGTTAAAACCGCTCAGCACCGAAAAGACCGAGGCGATGAAAAACGCCGAAAATTGGGTGAATTACCAGAAGTGGGTCGAAGATCGCGTTCACAACGACTGGCCCTGGATAAAAAAATACGAGGATGATAATGCCAAACTACCCCCACCTGCCCCCGGCGAAAAACGCGTGGTTTTCATGGGCAATTCCATTACCGAAAACTGGGCCAATATGGACCCTGATTTCTTTAAAAACAATGGTTATATAGGCCGTGGTATTGGCGGGCAAACCTCGTCGCAAATGCTGGTGCGGTTCCGCGAGGATGTTATAAACCTGCACCCTGTCGCAGTTGTTATTGAGGCGGGGACTAATGATATTGCCCAAAATACCGGCTATATCTCGCTTGAGAACATTTACGGCAATATTATCTCTATGGCGCAATTAGCTAAGGCCAGCGGTATAAAACCCATCATTGGTTCTATTTTACCTGCAACTGAATTCTCATGGCACAAGGGACTGGAACCGGCTGAAAAAATTGTTAAAGTTAATGAATGGCTAAAATCCTATGCAACCAAAAATCACTTGGTTTATGTTGATTACTGGTCGGCAATGGCAAACGAAAAAAAGGGATTAAAGGTAGAATTAGCGCAGGACGCGCTGGTACACCCCAATATAGCGGGCTATAAAGTGATGGAGCCGTTGGTAAAGCAAGGGATTGACGAAACCCTGAAATAAAAGATTTGTCATCCTGAGCGCTAGCGAAGGATCTTCTAAAAGCGATAAGTATGCAATCTATAAATCGCAGAAGATGCTTCGCTGTCGCTCGGCATGACAAAAACTTTACTTATTCAACCCTTGCAAAAGGGTGTGAATATAAACCCCATCAGGTGTCAGATCCCCCTGCTCCCATCCCCCTTCAGGCGATGCACCTGGTTTTAACAAAGCAGTAGTTTCGTCCTTATCAGTTATGTTCCAGTTAACCCAGCTTAACTTGTTTTGCTTTAACCAGTCAACCCACTTTTTATTCTCATCAAGGTCGAACACGCCGTTGCCGCTGGCTTCGCCCACGCCCCATTCCGTTACTAATAATGGCAGTCCCATTTTTATAGCCTTATCAGCTTTGGCACGTAATCCATCCTGGTGGTTTGGGTCGCTGGCATAAAAATGGAAAGAGTAAGCAATATTTTTAAATCCCGTTATCGGGCTGACAGCAGCAATATCCACGTCCTGGTCCCAATGTGGGCTGCCAACAACTATCAGGTTATCAGGATCGTATTTACGTATCTCCGTAATCACCCGCACGGCGTAATTCTTCACCGTATCCCAGCTCACACGCTCTGGCTCGTTCCAAACTTCATAAATTACGTTAGGTGCACCTTTATATTTCTGTGCCATCTCACCAAAAAACTGTTTTGATTGCGGTATATGAAGGTAACTGTTATGGTCGTGCCAGTCTATCAGTACATAAATACCTTTCTTTATCGCCTCATCAACCACATTAACAATCAGCTGCTTTTGTGAATCCGGTTCTTGTAAATAACCATGGTCAGGCTGTACGGCCATCGAAGCACGGATAAGCGATACTTTAAAATCCTTGCATATCCAGTCAACAACATTGGTGTTGTAATATTTGCGCCCCTGCCAAACGCTCCATGAAAAGCTAAGCCCATGTAATTCCGGCGGGACGCCGTGCTGGTTAACAACCTGCCCGTCTTTCACACTAAGCGCGCCGTTTATAGAAACAGGTTTGGGAGCTTTTTGCGCGAACAGCAAATTAGCCGCGCCGACAATTAACAGGGTGATAAATAATATTCTTCTCATAGTGTTTATGCAAAACAAGGTAGGTATTTTTTGGGGTGATGAATAATGATGCAAAAATCATATTACATTAGGTTAAAATCGGTCAGGATGCATAATGCTTAACAATTCCCTAACTCTATTTCGCTAAATTTGAATATCAAAAAATACCCCATGAGAAAATACTCCGCCCTTTTACTTTTACTGTTGACTTCAACAATCGCATTTTGCCAGGTCGATACTACACAAAAAGTCATCCCCGACCGCGAAAACAGCCCCGAATAGCAAAAAAAGCCTTATGTAATATTAATTTCTGCCGATGGTTTCCGGTGGGACTACGCCCAGTTGTACCATGCCCAACATTTGCTCGATCTAAGTGGTGATGGCGTGCGCGCCGAATCAATGCTACCATCGTTCCCCTCGGTTACTTTTCCTAACCATTACAGCATAGTTACCGGTTTATATCCATCACATGAGGGACTGGTTGGTAATTCTTTTTATGATGCCAGCACCAAACAATTCTTTAACTATAAAGGCAAAACTTCTACCGATGCCGTTTGGTACAATGGTGGAACGCCGCTTTGGGTATTGGCCGAGCAGCAAAAAATGTTATCGGCAAGCTTTTACTGGGTAGGATCAGAAGCCGCGGTGCAAGGCATCCGCCCCACTTATTATTATCGCTACAACGAAAAAATAAACATCCACGATCGTATACAAACCGTGGTAAACTGGCTAAGCATGCCACCCGAAAAACGCCCGCACCTTATCACCTTTTACTTTCCGCAGGTCGATCACCAGGGCCACAAATACGGGCCCAATTCGCCCGAAGTAGCCGAAGCCGTGCACCTCGTCGATTCATCGGTTTATGAACTTACTAAAGCGGTTAAAACCACCGGGCTTAATGTAAATTACGTGTTTGTATCAGATCACGGCATGACCAAACCCGACATCGATAATCCCATTCCTCCACCTACTGGTATCGATACCTCAAAATTCATCGTATCGGGCGATGGGCTGCTGGTTGAACTATATGCTAAGGACCCCAAATATATACAAGACACTTATAATCAACTACTAAGCAACCAAACCGCTGATTATGCCGTATACCTTAAAACTAATGTGCCTGCAAAATTGCACTACGGTGCAACGGATGACAGGCTTAACCGCATTGGCGATATTGTGCTGATCCCCAACTGGCCAAAAGTGTTTAACCTGTATAATACAAAATTTACCACCATCGGTTGGCATGGCTACGACGCTACCGTTGTTAAAGATATGCATGCCACCTTTTATGCATGGGGGCCTGCTTTTAAAAACCATTTGACCATTGCGCCATTTGAAAATGTTAATGTGTTTCCGTTAATAAACCAAATATTGGGATTAACCTACACCGGCAAAGTTGATGGCACGAAGCTACTGGCGAATGAAATATTAAAATAGCGAATAAAAATCAACAGGGATAAAACAAAAATCCGGTTTGCTTTTTAATAACATAGATACCTTTTTTAACCTTGACTTAATTTATACCTATCATGATTTTAATTGACGATGTAAAGCAGCAATTTGGCAACGTATCAAAAAAATACGATTCCCAGCGCAAGTATCTTATCCCCTGTTTTGATGATTTTTACCGCGCCGGCCTGCCGCTGATAAAAAGTGTGGCAAATGCCAAAACTGTATTGGATATTGGCGCGGGCACCGGCCTGTTCTCGCAGTTTGTGTACGAGCAAAATCCGCACCTACACTTTACGTTGGCCGATATTTCCGATCCCATGCTATCTGTAGCACGTACCCGTTTCCAGGGCCGTGATAATTTTGATTTTATCGAACTCGACCTGGCAACTGATAAGATACCCGGCAAATTTGATATTATTATCTCGGGCCTTGCCATACATCACCTTACCGATGCCGATAAGCAAAAACTATACACTAATATTTACGCGGCCCTGAACGAAGGCGGCCTGTTCATTAACGCCGACCAGGTTACCGGCCGTACCATGCTGTTTGATAGCCTGTACAAATACCAATGGCGCGAAACGGTGTCGCACTCAGGGCTTGAGCATGATGCCCTTATACAAGCCTTTGAACGTACCAAGCTCGACAGGCTGGCACCCCTTGAAAAACAACTAAAAATGCTGGAAAAAGCCAGTTTTAACGAAGTAGATTGCTTTTATAAAAACCTGAGCTTCGCCGTTTTCGGTGGCTTTAGAGATGCTGATATTGAAACAGCGGTAATATAACTTCTGTAGAGACGCAATACTTTGCGTCTCCAATCAAATCGTTACATCATTACAAGAGACGCGAAGTATCGCGTCTCTACTTTTTTAATACCTCGTGATCGTAAACCGCTTTCGCTATTTTCGCTATCACTTCTTCCCGTGTAACCTCGTCCGCAGTTGAATTACAAACAAACACAGCTATTGCTATATGCTTACCATCAGGAAGAGTTATTATACCAACATCATTTGTTGCCGGCGATAACCCTGCGGCGTTAGTTGGTGATGTTCCTGTTTTATGCGCAACCACAGTTCCCTCGGGCAACAGGCCTTTTATGCGCTTCGGGCCGGTGGTGGTCCCAGTCATTATTTTATACAAAAAGTCCCTGCTGGTTGGCAACAGTATCTTTCCGTTATAAAAATTATCAAGCAACTTAACCATATCAACAGGCTTGCACCAATTGGTATATTGCACCTCCCATGCTTTGGCCATATCCCCTTCCGATGCTTCAATGTTTATCCCGCGTATTTTTATCATATGCAGATAATCCTCTACCTGGTCGGGGCCGCCAAGCTTTTTCAATAAAATGTCACAGGCATCATTATCACTTTGCGATACCATATAGCTCAGCAAATCGCGTACGCTCACATCAACATTACCATCAGGGTATTTATCACGCAGCGGACTATAAGTTTTCGGCAGGTCTTTCTTTTTAATATGGATGGTTTGGTCCAACGTCATCACACCCGAATCAACCAAATGTAAAACAGCCAATGCAATAGGAAATTTCATCACGCTGTGCATCACCAGGCGCGCGTTGCCATTATAATTCAGCGTGTCGCGGTCTTCCAAACCTAAAACCGATACGCCCACTATTCCCTTTGCAGGTTTTGCCAGCTCGGCTATTTCATCGCGTAATTTATTTTGCTGCGCGAAGGTGGTATTTATGGTTAAAAGAAGCAGTACAGCTAAGGCCGGTTTTACTATTTTGAACATGGTTTTTACAGGATAGAAATTCTTTTGATCACAATTTTAAACGTTGCGAAAATTAAGAAATTACCCCGATATAGCTTTTATTTAACCCCGTGCTTTTTAAAATAGATGTACGAATAAATTATAGGTATAAATGCCATGATGAGGATACTGGGCAAAAACACAAATACGTCAGCTTTTTCAGGTAACGCCAGCATGGCAATGGTAACAATAATACCGCCTGCGACCCACACTTTACCAGCCAAACGATGCGTTGCGCGCCAGTTGCCTTCGTCTTCCAGCGTCCACGGGGTACGCACCCCGGCAAAATAATTTGGCTTTATGCTGTGCATTATGTTGCCTAAAAACACAAATAATAAACCGCTTAACGGTAGCAGCAACTTATTTACCTGTAACGTATGGTTTACAGTAGCATAGGTGATAACCAAGCTAAGGGCCGCGAAAAATACGATGATACCCATACCCAGTTTCTGAAATGTTTGTTCGCCATATTTCACCTGCTTTTTAGGGTCGATGGAAGGCAGGAACTTCATCAGCAGGTACACAAGTATTGATGTGCCTATTAATATCGCCTGCAATACAAATAATTCGCTCTTAGGGCCAAAACCATTTGGCTTGCCATCAGCGCCATAATGCATAGGCACAATAGCAGGTAACGATGTATAAACCGATTCCAGATAAACAAGTGGCACTAAAGCAATAACCAATGCCAGCAGATCCACATAAGTAAACTTCTTCATATATCTTTTTTTTGATCTTTAAATTGCATTATCCACTTCAATATTTCATCCATTACCGTGGTGCTTAATGAATAGTAAATAAACTGCCCCTCTTTAACCGATACCACCAGTCCAGCCTGCCGGAGCAAGTCGAGGTGATGCGATATGCTTGGCTTTGAAATGCTGAACTTATCGGCAATTTCACCTGCTGTAAGATCTTTATCTTTGAATAACTCAAGTATTTCGCGTCGCGTAGGGTCGTTAAGTGCTTTAAACAGGGCGTTCAATATGTACAATTATATATTTAGACAAATATCTAAATACTTTTTGAAAATGCAAATGATTAATATTTTTCAGGGCAGATAATATTTATCCCGGCAAAATTTTGTTACTTGTAACAGGTTTGTAAACACTACATTATGCAAAGAAGAAATTTCATTAAGGCCAGCGCCGTTGCAGGCGTTGCGCTATCGGCTTTAAGTTTAAATTCATGCGCGCCAGCTCCCGAAAAAAAAGATGAAGGCACTGATACTAAGGCTACCGACGATTTTGCTTTGAACGAGGCGACCATTGATATACTACAACAAAAAATGCAGAGCAAGGAATATACTTCGCACGCCATAACGCAGTTGTATTTAACCCGCATTAATGATATTGATAAAAACGGCCCCAAACTAAACGCGGTTATCGAACTAAACCCCAACGCGCTGGACATGGCCGCAGACCTTGACAAGGAACGCGATAACGGCAAAGTACGCGGCCCTTTGCATGGCATACCAGTTTTGATAAAAGATAACATCAACACAAAAGATAAAGTGGCCACCACGGCAGGTTCATTGGCTTTGGCCGATAATTTTGCAGCTAAAGATGCCTTTATCATCAACAAACTGCGCGAAGCCGGGGCGGTGATATTGGGTAAAACCAACCTGAGCGAATGGGCAAACTTCAGGTCCACACGCTCGTGCAGCGGCTGGAGCTGCAAGGGCGGCCAAACAAAAATGCCTTACATCCTCGACCGTAACCCCAGTGGCTCAAGCGCTGGCACGGGTACCGCAGTTGCAGCAAACCTTTGCGCTATAGGTATAGGGACTGAAACCGATGGTTCAGTGGTGTCCCCGGCATCGGTTAACGGCATTGTGGGTATTAAACCAACTGTGGGTTTGTTGAGCCGTTCGGGAATTGTGCCTATATCAAAAACACAAGATACCGCCGGCCCAATGACGCGTACGGTTAAGGATACAGCGATCCTATTAGGCATATTAGCTGGCGCCGACCCCGATGATACCTACACCAAAAACAATAAGGTTGAAGCCGATTATACCAAATTTTTAGATATAAATGGCTTACATGGTAAACGTATAGGCGTTGAAAAAACAGCGTTGAAGATCAATCCCGCTATGAACGCTTTATTTCAAAAAGCTGTTGATACAATGCAAAGCAAAGGAGCTACTATTGTTATAGTAGAGCTTGTTAAGGAATTGAAACCTATTGGAGCATCCGAGTATCAGGTACTACTATATGAATTTAAAGATGGCTTAAATAAATATTTAAGTACGGCAAATTCAAAAATGAAATCGCTGGCAGATGTGATGGCCTTTAACAAAGCCAACGAAGCTAAGACGATGCCATTTTTTAAACAGGAAATAATGGATGATGCACAGGCTAAAGGCGACCTGAACAGCAAAGAATATTTGGATTCCGTTAAAAAAACAACAGGCATTACGCGTACTGCCATTGATAAAATAATGAAGGATAATAATCTGGACGCCATTGTTGCACCCACTAACGGCTTTGCCTGTTGTATTGACCTGGTGAACGGCGATTATGATAACGGCTTCGGCTTTTCAACCCCGGCTGCAATGGCAGGTTACCCGCATATTACCGTGCCTATGGGCGCATCACACGATTTACCGGTAGGGGTATCATTTATTAGCACGGCTTATAAAGAAGGTGATATTATTAAGCTGGCGTATGCCTATGAGCAGGCGTCGAAGAAAAGATTAAAGCCGGAATTTAAGGTTGATTTATTGGGTTAATTTACGTTTAAAAACTAATTTGCGAATTATAAAATAACAACCGCAAAGTAATATGGAATTTGGCAGAGTGACACCGGCAGAACTGGAAGAGGCAGATTTTACGTTACCTCCCGACCCGAAACTAACCATAAAAACGCTAACCGCCGCTAAAAGCAGCGAACCATTTAAAGTACATGTAGGCTGCGCCAAATGGGGCCGCAAGGAATGGCTGGGGAAAATTTATCCGCCCAAAACAAAGGATGCCAATTTTTTGGATGAATATGCAAAGCACTTTGATTGTATTGAGCTAAATGCCACCTTTTACAATGTTTATCCACCTTCTACCATACAAAAATGGAAAGAAAAGGCCGATGTCAATCCCGATTTTAAATTCTGCCCTAAATTTTCGCAAAGCATAAGCCACATACGCCGCCTTAAAAATGCCGATGAAATAACCACCACTTTTTACGAGGGCATTATGGCCTTCGGCGATAAATTAGGGCCGCTGTTTTTGCAGTTGAGCGACAACTATACGCCAAAAAGCTTCCCCGAACTAAAGGCCTACCTGGAAAGCCTGCCCAAAGATGTACCCGTTTTTGTTGAATTAAGGCACAAGGAATGGTTCGCTGATACTGAAAACCGGACAAAGGTCTTTAATCTTTTACACGAACTGAATATAGGCGCGGTAATTACCGATGCCACTGGTCGCCGCGATGTAGTGCATATGGAATTACCTACCCCACATGCCTTTATTCGCTTTGTAGGCAACAGCCTGCACAAAAGCGATTACGCCCGGTGCGATGAATGGGTAGAACGCATAAAGCAGTGGAAGGAAATGGGCTTAAAGTCGGTTTGGTTCTTTATGCACCAGCACGACGAACTATACTCGCCCGAATTGGCTGATTATGTGGTGGAAAAACTAAACGCCGCGCTGGGTACCACGGTTAGGCGCCCGCAATTTATGGATAGGGACAAAGGTTTGTTTGATTAACGCTTCATTTCCCATCTTCACAAAAGAAATTCCCATATTTGCAGCATGAGCAAGCTTTGGCAAAAAACCACTGATGTTAATAAACTGGTAGAAAACTTTACCGTTGGCCGCGATACCGAATTCGACCGCCAAATGGCCGCTTTTGATGTATTAGGTTCACTGGCGCACACCCAAATGCTGCAAAGTATTGGCTTAATGAGTGCCGATGACCTTGCACTGGTGCAACGCGAACTTAAAGCTATTTATAAGGATATTGAGAACGAGAACTTCACTATCGAGCCGGGTGTTGAAGACGTACACTCGCAGGTGGAAATGCTGCTTACCCAGCGCATAGGTGATGCCGGCAAAAAAATACACAGCGGCCGCTCACGTAACGACCAGGTGCTTGTCGACCTAAAACTGTTTTTCCGCACCGAATTACAGCAGGTAGTTGAAGAAACCGAAATACTTTTCCGCCAGTTGATTGAGCTAAGCGAAAAACATAAAGATGTGCTATTGCCGGGCTACACCCATTTACAGGTGGCCATGCCATCATCATTCGGCCTTTGGTTCGGCGCTTATGCCGAAAGCCTCGCCGATGACCTGGAACTGGTATTAGCCGCTTATAAGATCACCAATAAAAACCCGCTGGGCTCCGCTGCAGGCTACGGCTCATCGTTCCCATTGAATCGTACGTTAACCACCCAACTATTAGGTTTCGATAGCCTAAATTATAACGTCGTTTATGCGCAAATGGGTCGCGGCAAAACCGAGCGTATAATAGCACAGGCGTTATCATCCATAGCAGCCACACTGGCAAAAATGGCGATGGACCAGGCGCTATATCTTAGCCAGAACTTCGCTTTTGTAAGCTACCCGGATACACTCACCACCGGCAGCAGCATAATGCCACACAAAAAGAACCCCGATGTTTGGGAAATTATGCGCGGCAAATGCAACCGTATCCAGGCCCTGCCAAACGATGTAGCCATGATGACCACCAACCTGCCATCGGGCTACCACCGCGAATTGCAATTGCTTAAGGAATTATTATTCCCTGCATTTACTGATCTGAAGGATTGCCTGCATATGGCAACCTTTATGCTGCAAAACATAACCGTAAATACCGAAATACTAAACGACCCAAAATACGCGTACCTGTTTAGTGTTGAAGAAGTTAACCGCCTAACTTTAAGCGGCACACCATTCCGCGATGCTTATAAACAGGTTGGCCTTGCCATTGAAAAAGGCGAATTCAACCCCGACAAAAAAGTAAACCATACACACGAAGGCAGCATAGGCAACTTAGGCAATGTGGAAATAACAGAAGCTTTTTATAAAGTGGTGGGTAGCTTTGATTTTGGTAAAGTAAAAGAGGCGATTAAAGAATTAGTAAAATAAATCGGTGTAATCAATCTCCAAAATCGGTGAAATCAAAAACTATATGAACGGCCAAAACAGAGGCGACATTTACCCCGGGCTTGAGGTTGATATTATCCTTAAAAAAGACCAACGCTCAGGCAAACGCACACGCGGTTTTGTGAAGGATCTGCTAACCAGTTCTACCTTTCATTCCCGTGGCATAAAAGTGCGTTTGGAAGATGGGCAGGTAGGCCGCGTTATTGAAATTATTGAAGAAGATTGATATGGCAAATACTATAAAAACCGATAAAAGATTTTTCTATAAACTGGATGCGAATTATCGTTTAACGATAGCGATTATTGTAGGAATCATTGTTTATTTTTCCTGCGATAAATCGTTTACGATACCTGAGCTCGCATTGTCATCATGGATAGGCTGCGCGTTAACCGTTATTATACTAGACTGGATAATCATCCTGACATCGCATCCCATGGAGGTAAAAAAAATCGCCAAACTACAGGATTCCAGCCGCAGGATGTTATTTATCTTTATCATAACTGCTTCAATAGTTAGCCTTGTGGCTATTATATTCCTGTTAAAATCAGTGAAGGGTTTATCTGAAGCCGCTAAAAATGGGCATATAGCTTTAGCAATAACTGCGGTAGCGGTTTCATGGTGGCTTGTCCATACAGTTTTTACGCTGAAATATGCCCACATGTATTATGATACCAGTACAGATAATGGCAAACCTCTTAAAGGTGGCGGGCTCGATTTTCCGGGAAATCTAAAAGACCCCGATTATATGGATTTCGTATATTTTGGATTTGTAGTAGGCATGACCTTCCAGGTATCAGATGTGGTAATAACCGACAGGCGTATACGGCGGACATGCCTTATACATGCAATTATATCATTCGTTTTCAACACCACTATAGTGGCGCTGAGTATCAACGTAATATCGGGATTGGTTTCGCAGTAGCCCCCCTAAAGGGTAATAGCCCATCAAATGACATATTGAAGTGTTGGCCGATTCCCCGAAACATTATTGAAGACAAAGAAACAATGGCGTAATACATGGTTTACACGATTTAACTCATTTTACCTAATAAGTAATTGACAATCAATACGTTATTAAAAAAATAGCTTGAAATTATGTTAAGTTATGTTAACCATAATAAGTAATGCAGTATAAATGTCTTTTTATGGGCTATTACTCCCTAAAGGGGGGAGTTTTGAAAAAATCGGCTTTTATGTTATTGAAATAGCAGAAGTGAATATCTTCTGGAATCTTATATATGTATATGTGGTCGGAAATGATGTGACACATGCAATCTGTCGATGACGACAAACTATAAAACTCCCCCTTTAGGGGGTCAGGGGGCTAAATCTGTTCCAGCATCTTAACATACAACTCTATCCCCTGCCTAATCTCATCCACATAAACAAACTCATCAGCTGTATGCGACCGTGCGGAATCACCGGGCCCTACTTTGATGGATTGTATATCAAGCAATGATTGATCGGACGTTGTAGGCGAACCATAGGTCGTTCTGCCTAAAGCGATACCAGCCTGCACAATGGGATGATTTTTATCAATTGAGGACGGCTTCAACCTGATGGATCTTGGCTTAACCTCGCAACTCACATGCCGGCGGATAATTTCCAAAACTTCTTCGTTGCGATATGCATCAGTTACCCTAACATCAACTGTAAATACACAGCTTGCCGGTACCACATTATGCTGCGAGCCCGCGTTTATTATAGTAACCGACATCTTCACCGGCCCAAAAACTTCCGATTCCTTCGGAAATTTAAAAGTGCGAAACCATTCAATATCGGGCAGTGCTTTGTAAATAGCGTTTTCGCCTTCTTCGCGTGCAGCGTGGCCGGCTTTGCCATATGCAGTACAATCCAATACCATTAAACCACGTTCGGCAATGGCCAATTGCATCAAGGTAGGTTCGCCTACAATGCCAAAATCAAGCTGACCTAATTCGGGAATGATCAATTCCAACCCATTAACGCCCGATATTTCCTCCTCTGCAGTAGTGGCAAGGCAAAAATTATATTTAAGATCCTGTTTATCGTAAAAATAAAGGAACACCGCTATCAGCGATACCAAACATCCGCCTGCGTCATTACTGCCCAGGCCGTATAGTTTACCATCCTCTATTTTGGCATCGAACGGGTCGCGCGTATAGCCCGAGTTTGGTTTAACCGTATCATGGTGCGAATTAAGCAATATGGTAGGCTTACCGGCATCAAAATATTTGTTCCATGCCCACAGGTTATTCAGCTTGCGGTGCATCACAATACCGTGCTGCTTCATAAATTGTTCAATAGCATCAGCGGTTTTATCTTCCTCTCTGCTAAAAGACGGTATCAAAATTAATTGCTGCAGCAGTTCAACAGCCTGCTGAAAAAGCGTATCTATATCGGCCATAAGTAATGGCGGCAAAAATAAGGTTTTTAAATGTAGAGACGCAATACTTTGCGTCTCTACATTGTCAGGTATAAAATCGGCGATGCAAATATTTCATCGCGACAGGTGCATCCGGCAGCAGCAAACCGGTAAGACCCATACAGAAACCGTTGATATTCAAAACAGACCCTTGTATTGCTTATAGAATTTAGCGCAAACAAGCCCTAAATTCTATATTTGTACAAATGCTCACCTCACCTGTTCAACTTTATAAACAAGCCTACAGCGGCCTTTCGCGTAATAGCTGGTACCTGTGCCTTGTAATGCTGGTAAACCGCAGCGGCACCATGGTGATCCCCTTCATGACCATTTATTGCACCCATCAATTGCATTTTACCATAGTGCAGGCAGGTTATATTATGGGGCTGTTCGGCCTGGGATCGATATGCGGCGCATTTGTTGGCGGTAAGCTGACAGACAAGATCGGCTTTTATGATCTGCAGATATTCGCCTTATTCAGCGGCGGTGTATTGTTTATAATTGCAGGCTATCAGCATACATTTTTAAGCCTTGCCATCAGCGCTTACGTACTTAGTTTTTGCAACGAATCATTCCGCCCGGCAAACTCATCGGCTATAGCATACTACAGTACTAACGAGAATAAAACCCGCTCCTATTCATTAAACCGTTTGGCTGTAAACCTGGGTTGGGCCGTGGGCGGCGCTTTGGGCGGCTTTTTGGCATCATACAGTTATCATTCACTTTTTTGGGTTGATGGTTGCACCAATATCCTAGCCGCACTTATGCTGTTAAAACTGATACCACGCTCAGGCATTGTAAAACCGGCAAAAATAAAAATCGATGAAACGGTTTCATCATCAGCGTATAACGACAAAATTTATCTGCTGTTCATACTTTTCGTGGTACTTTTTGCCACGTGCTTTTTCCAGCTGTTTACCATGCAGCCGCTCTTTTATAAAATGGTTTGGGGATATAACGAACAAACTATCGGCTTTTTAATGGCGCTTAACGGTCTTCTAATAGTAATTATTGAAATGATACTCATCCATCGACTCGAAGGCCGCAGGCACGCTTTAAAATACATTAGTTCGGGCGTTATACTGGTAGGCATTGGCTTTGTGATACTAAATGTAATGCCAGCTGTTATATGGTCGAGGTTGCTAGTGGTATTCTTTATCACTTTGGGCGAAATGCTGGCCATGCCGTTCATGAACTCCTTTTGGATAACCCGCACCACCCCGCGCAATCGCGGCGAGTACGCAGCGCTGTATACTATGGCCTGGTCAACCGCGCAGGTTTTAGCGCCTACATTGGGCAGCCAGCTTATCTTATATGGCGGGTTCAGTTTATTATGGTGGCTTTTAGGCGGTGTTTGCCTCGTAGCGGCAACTGGTTTTATGCTGATGTACAGGATTAATTACCGGCCTTCAATACATTCACAGTAACCAATAGCTGGCCGGTATGCCGCATGGTATGTTCGGCAGCATGCACCATTAACCCAATTACAGTTGATGGTATTTGTGCTCGTCCTACACCGCGTACTTCGGTTAAAGTATCTGCATCAGTTTCGCTTAATTGCTTTATGGCTATATCCACTTGCCTATTAAAATTTTCGAGCAATATGCTTAATTCAACAATGCCCTTACCCTCATTGGCCAAATAGTCTAATTGCTGTGCTGTAAGCGCCTCGCCCCGGGCGTAAGTAAACAACCTGTCCAACACCCCGGCCAAATGTTGCAAATGAAACCCCGGCGAGGCCATACCAGCTACTTTCAGCCACAACAACTCGTCGGGAAAACCAGCCAATAATTCATTTATTTCCTCACGGGCCTGCAGCAAAGCATGGGCAACGGGTTGCAGTAATGGCGGCATACCATCCAGCGGTCCACGCAGCCAAACTTCGGGTTTCTTTTTATCTGCCATCACATTTTTTTGTAGAGACGCAATACTTTGCGTCTCTGATTTGCAAGTTAGATACGCAAAGTATCGCGTCTCTACAGGAATATCAAATTTTCATATCAGTTACTTTGCAACGCCGCCTTCACCGTTTCATGGTCAAGCGTTTGCGGCAAGGTGTAAATTTGCCTTACGCGGTCGCGCGGATTATCATCCCATAAAAAGTTTGTCCATACCATAAACCAGGCCCATTCGGGCTGGGCGGCCAGTATTTCGGGCTTGGGCAGTTCACCAACTTCGGTTAAAGCTATTAGTTTGCCCTGCGCTAATTGCAATAGTTCAATATAATCCTTTTGCTCATAATCAAAATGGTAAACATCGGCACCCAAAACATCCACATAATCCGCGCCTGGGTAATAATCCTTGTAGCTATAAGCCTCATCCTGCGGAATATCGCGGATACCATTCGCCCCCCATATCCAAATCAAATTATTTAAATGGTGATAATTGGTATAGCGGTCATACATCATCTTCCAAAGTTTCACAATGCCGTTCTCTCCTTTTTTATTTCCCCACCAAAACCAAACGCCGTTCATTTCGTGGTACGGCCGCCACAAAACCGGTACATGTGCGTCCTGCAATTGCTTCAGGTAGCCGGCAATTTTGTCTATCTGCGCCAGCCATTTTGTATTTAGCGCCGTTCCGGGAGTTACCAGTTCGTTCCATTGCGCATCGGTTAATTTACCCTGTACACTTTCTTTCCATCCATAAGGCGGCTCGTCTATTGGCCGCCCCTGGTGCCACATTAGGGTAACAATATAGCCGTTCTTCCATTTTTCAATAGCTTCGTTCACAATATTCTGCCCCAGATCGTTGGTGCCCGAAAGTATAAAATCAGTACCCCATAAAGCCGGGTACTTACCTGTAAATGCGTAAGCGCTATCCGAATATAGATTAAGCTGATGATTGAAATTATGCTGACCCGAAATAATATATTTCCCCTTTATGCTGTATATAAAAGCCAGCAGCTTTTTTGCTTCGGGCGATGCATTTTTGTTAACGGGCTCAAAGGCTTGCGCCCATATCTTCCCCGCTGCAAACAAGCAAAAAAGCAACAATATTATTTTCTTCATATTATAAAGATATAGATGCAATGTAAATGAATTAACTTTGCGCCAAACAAAAACTTTATTATTTGTGGTATGGCAATTGCTTATAGCCACTTATATGTTGCTCATAAATATGGAATTCCACTATATCAAGGTTAAAAAAAATACACGTCCTGCCCTATTATTATTGTTGCTGATATGTGCTTTAATTATAAACGGATGCAAAAAGAAAACCTCTGATGTAGCAAATATCCTGTTTAAAAAATCACAGAACAAGGTTTTTAAAGATTTCGATCCTGATGATTTTGCCGCTGTTTTTAAACAGGTACTTATTGATCAGAAAGGAAGGCTAACCTACCCAAAAGAACTTGAAGCTTATTACGATAAAAACGGTTACGAACCAACATTCTTAGAAAATAACCTGCCGGACGACAATTTCAAGGTAATTACCGGGTATTACGACAAATCAGGCGAACATGGCTTCAGTTCAAGGATGTTCCAGTCGCGGCAAATTAAGGCATTGGTAGCCAAGTTGAATAGCGGCACAGGTATTAAAACAATTAACCAGGCTTATCATGATGTAGCTGTGCTTGAATTGCTTACTGCCAACTCGCTTATCAATTACTCAAACGATTTGCAGTACGGTGTTATCAACCCTAAAAAAATATTTTCACGCTACTTTTTAGCTACCAAAAGGCCCGATAGTATCGCAATTAACCACGTGCTGGCTATAAATGATGTTAAAACTTATTTAGATACCATCCAGCCAAAAGACCCGCAATACCTTGCCCTGCAAAAAGCATTTTTGAACGACACACAGGTGCCAGGCCTGTCGCCTGAGGAAAGCAGGCGTCTTTTATGGATTAGCATGGAACGCTTGCGCTGGAAAAATAAGCCTACTGGGAATAAATATGTAATAGTGAACATCCCCGATTTTAAACTGGATGTGATAGATAGCGGCCACTCTGTATTAAACATGAAGGTTTGCGTAGGCCAGGGCCGCAATATGGATTACAAAAAAACGCTGGTTCGTTTTGATGATACCGACCGTGTAGACAAACCCAATCCGCACGAAACGCCGTTATTGAACAGCCTGATAAACAGTGTACAGGTGAACCCTGTATGGAACATCCCTGAAAGTATTGCAAACAAAGAGATTTTGGTGGAAGCAGCTAAAGACCCCGATTACCTTTCGAACAAAAATATCGATGTTTATAAGAACGGTAAACAGGTTGATGACCCGGATTCTATCGATTGGTCGTCAGTGAAAAATTCTGAATATAGCTTTAAACAGGAACCGGGCGATGATAATTCGCTGGGGAAAATAAAGTTCCTGTTTGATAACCATAGCAATGTTTATTTACACGATACGCCGGCCAAATTACCTTTTTACAGACCGATGCGAGCGGTTAGCCACGGCTGTGTACGCCTTGGCGACCCTGAAGCTTTGGCTTTAAACTTATTTGGACAGGGGTGGCAGTATAAAATAATTGATAAAGACATGCACATGGATAAACCCGATCCAACTTACATCGACCTGCCGAAGAAAACCCCGGTATATATTACCTACGTTACCTGCTGGGCCGACAGCACCGGCACCCTCCAATACCGCCCCGATGTTTACGGGCTGGATATTGTGCTCTATTCGCATTTGAGTAAAGTGGTTCATTAGTAGCAAGTAACTAGTATCTAGTATCAAGACAGAAAGTTTATAAAAAAAGCGTAATTGCGAGGTACGCGATTACGCTTGGAGACACCGATAATTTCTACCGGCAGAAATATTTTATCTTAATACTAGCTACTTGATACTAAATACTAGCTACTAACCTTAAAGTTTAGCCATCACGCTACCGTTAACTTCCGAAGGGAAAACGTAATTGGCCGAAAGGTCCTCGTCTAAGTATTTTGAAGTATAGCTGGCATCGTTACCGTTTATAAATATTACGGTTTTGCCTTTTATGTCATCTATAACTGTACCTGCAACATTGGGCGACACTGCTGGGCAACCCCAGCTACGGCCAATACGGCGCATTTGCGCGATACTGCCTTCGCCTACATAATCAGCGGCATGTATCACAATTTCGCGGGCACGGGCAGCGCTGTTAAAGCCTTCGTCCAAACCATCCAAATGCAATGAACGGCCGTGCTTGCCAAAATAAACATCATCGGTAAGGTAAAAACCCAAACTGCTTTGGTGTGAGTTATCGGTATTTGAAAATGTACTGGCAGTATCAACACCACTACCCTGTCCATGTGCAACCCAGGTATTTAACAATAACGTTTCATTTACCAGGTCAACAATCCACATCCTTTTTTCGTGGCTGGGCTTGTTAAAATCAATAACAGTAAGTATACTGCTAAAGGGAGAGATCTTTTCATTGGCCTTCAAATTAATAAAACCGGTTACGGCTTTCTTAAAAACGGCCTCATCTAATCCCGAGGCGCTTAAGTTAGCTGCCTGGTAAAGTTCATCAACATAATTTTCGAACAAATTTCTTGAAGAAGAAGATGCCGCGGCGCTTGTTTTGTTATCAGACTTCCAGCTGATAATGGTAATTGATAGTAGTAAAACTGCGCAGGTTATCCACAAATAATTTTTACGCATAAGTCCGGTACAATAGTTTAAATTAAATCAGTTAAAATTAATTAAGCCCAGGTTATTGACTAAAAGATGTATCTGTTGTGAACGCTGCAAATATAGAAATATTATGATAATAAACAAACAAATTATTTCATATATGTTAAATAAATAATCTAATGATTAATAACCATGTGCTTTACTATACATTATACGGGAGAATTGAGGCGAGAGTTCGCTAAAACACGGCAGTTACACCAATTACCATCAATTGCTGCAAACTGCCATATTCCATTGATTATAAGTAGATTGGGAATAGAAAACTACGCTTCCCGCCTATGAAGTTAAAAATTCTAGTAATTCGATTTTAATTAACCTCAATTAGTGCCATTTCACTTTTTCTGCAAGTGGAACAGTTCTTTTTCCTGCGGGATGTTCATCCGAATAGCCTAAATATAAAATACCCATTACCTGGTCTTCATCATCCAAACCTAAGAATTCCTTCATAGCAGGTTTAAGGGCCATTCCACCGGTGCTCCAGAACGAGGCCATGTTTAACGCTGTTGCACCGAGCAATATATTCTGTATAGCGCATGAAACTGCCGCTTTTTCTTCAAACGCCGGGATCTTGGGCAGGTTACCGCGCTTCATAGTAGCAATTATTACATGCGATGCCTTATCGCCTTGTGCACGCAGGTTGTTATAAACGCCCTCGGCAAATTCGCTGCCTGCGGTATTGTCTTTGTATAAGTTGGCGTGGGCCACGCAAAACTCGGCAGGTGTTTCGTATACGGTAAAGCGCCAGGGTTCGGTATAGCCATGTGTGGGTGCCCAGTCAGCTAGTTCAAGCAGCGCCGCTACATGAGCATTCGGCGCCTTTTGCCCGTTCATCATAAAAGCCTTAACCGTACGACGGTTTTGGATGATATTCGCTATGGTGGTGAATTCAGCAGTCATAAATTGATCGTATAATTCATAAGGCAATTATTGAATAAGCACCTGCCTGATGGTGCTTTTAAAATTTGATATGGTTACCGGCTAAATGCCGTTTAGTGCAAATCGTATAATGTGGTCTTTATCTGCTACAACGTAGGCGGGGTAATTATTTAATTGATAATAATGGATAATATCATCGGCATCAGTCAACAGGCGGGCCTTTACCAATGGTTTTTCTTTTAATTTCGCCAACGCTATTTTTTCATTGTCGGGCGTTATGGCAATCACCACTATATGGTCCGGGTTATATATCTGCGTAAAAAACTCATTCAAACTGGCAAAGCTTTCACTACAAGGTGGGCAATCAGCTTTCCAAAACACTAAAACAATTACCTTGTTATCCAGGTTTTTCCTATTAATAGTGTTCAACAATGGCGTTACATCAAGCGCCATCCCTTCATGTAACAGCGGGCTTTTTATCGCCATCAATTCTTTTACAGCCTCAAAGCGACGAAAATTTTCCTCCTGGCTAACCTTTGTGATATAATATTTCATTCCCGATCCATCAGCAGCGGGAATGCCTTTTATACCGTAATCGCCGGTATGAAGTAGTTTTTCGTATTGGTAATAATGCAACGCGTTTCCCCGCTCATCGTAAACTATTTGGTTCGTATCTAAAGTTCTGCCTTTTATTTCCGTTCTGATATTACCTGAAGATTGGCCGTAAGCATATGAACAACAAACAAATGCTAAACAGAACAGCAATACTGCCTTCATATATTAATATATCGCAGGAAATTTCGATGGCTTCGCCTCGCTCATCATGTTATAAACAGCTTCTATCACATCATCATGCGACGGCTTGCTGAAATAATCACCATCCGATCCATAAGGCGGACGATGTTCCATGCCGCTCAACGTTTTCGGCTGTGCATCGAGCGAGTAATAACCGTTTTGGGCCTCCAATATCCGTTGTACGATGTATGCGGAACCACCACCGGGCAGGTCTTCATCAACTACCAGCAGCTTATTGGTTTTCTTAAGCGACTTCCCGCAAATATTATCAGTATCAAAAGGGTAAAGCGTTTGCGGATCAATGATCTCAATACTTATCCCAATGGCTTGCAGTTCATCGGCTACCTCGCTCACAATACGCAGGGTCGACCCATAGGATACAACCGTAACATCGCTGCCTTCGCGTAATATTTCGGCCTTCCCAAGCGGCACGGTAAACTCGCCAACATTTGCAGGCAGTTTTTCTTTAAGCCGGTAACCGTTAAGGCATTCTATCACCAAAGCAGGCTCATCGCCACGCAGCAGGGTGTTATACATACCAGCAGCCTGTGTCATGTTACGCGGCACACAAATATGCAGCCCCCGCATCGACCCCAATATCATACCCATTGGCGAGCCGGAGTGCCATATACCCTCAAGCCTGTGGCCACGGGTGCGGACAATAACAGGTGCTTTTTGCCCACCACGTGTACGGTAGCTTAGGCTTGCCAAATCATCGCTGATAACCGTCATGGCATATATAAGGTAGTCCAAATATTGAATTTCAGCAATTGGTCGCAAGCCGCGCATGGCCAGTCCCATCCCCTGCCCCACTATGGTATTTTCGCGTATCCCGGTATCACTAATACGCAGCGCGCCGTATTTATTTTGCAGGCCGGCAAAGCCCTGGTTTACATCGCCTATAGCACCTACATCCTCGCCAAAAGCAACAATGCTTTTATCCCGTTCAAAGTTGGCATCAAAACAAGCATTCAAAACCTCACGCCCATCTATCAGGCGGGCATCGTCGGCATATTCTGCCGTCACAACAGGTACTTTTAATGGCGAATATGGCGTATCTGTAAACAATTTTGAATTATAACGCTCATGGTTTTTGCCCCGTTCCTCTTTAAGCCATTCAACCAACGCCTGTTTTTCAGGCGAATTTTCCTTTATCGTAATGCGTAATGCTTTTCGTATAGCTGATACAACATCCTTTCTTCCCGGGTCAACCACAGCTCTCAGATCAGCAGCCACATCCATCAGCTCATCTTTAAACTCAGATACTGAAGCTAAAAGCACAATATCTTTAGCCGATTCGTCGAGCTCGTTATTAATCTCATTGGCAAGTTCGTTCCAGGCTTCGCGCTGGCATTCGCGCACAAACTTTTTTGCTTCAGCTTCCAATGCGTCCAGTTCTTCGGCGGTAGCAATGGCAGTAGCTATCATCCATTCGCGCATTTTCAACAGGCAGTCGTGCTCATTTTCCCAGGCCAGGCGTTCCTTTGTTTTATAACGCTCGTGCGAACCTGATGTAGAATGACCTTGTGGCTGTGTCATTTCTGTAACATGTATGAGCACAGGCACATGGTTTTCCCGGCAAACAGCAATGGCGCGTTCATAGGTTTCGCACAGGGCCACGTAATCCCAGCCGCGTACTCTAAATATCTCGTAACCATTAGTACCTTCTTCCCGCTGGAAACCCTTTAATATTTCTGAAATATCTTCTTTAGTAGTTTGCAAACTCGCGGGTACAGAAATGGCATAAGCATCATCCCAAACCGAAATTGCCATAGGAACCTGCAACACCCCGGCAGCGTTAAAGGCCTCAAAAAACAAACCCTCGGATGTTGAACCGTTGCCAATAGTGCCAAAAGCAACCTCATTACCATTTACCGAAAAGTTTTTTAAATATTCCAGTTCTTTATTTTGCCTGTATAACTTCGACGCATAGGCCAAACCCAGCAAACGGGGCATGTGCCCGCCGGTAGTTGAAATATCCGAAGCGCAATTCATGGTTTCGGCCTGATTTACCCAACTGCCATCCTCATTTACATAGCGTGTAGCATAATGGCAATTCATTTGCCTGCCTGCCGATGCCGGGTCTTTTTCAATATCAGGATGCGCGTATAATTGTGCAAAAAATTCTTTCAGGTTGCTCATCCCGGTGGCGAACATAAACGTTTGGTCGCGGTAGTAGCCCGAGCGCCAATCGCCAGTACGAAATGCCTTAGCCATAGCCAGTTGGGCTACTTCCTTTCCATCGCCAAAAATACCAAACTTAGCCTTGCCCGTTAATACCTCGCGCCTGCCTAATAAACTAGCCTGACGACTCTCATAACCTATGCGATAGTCATTTATAACTATTTTCTGAAAATCTTCAAAACTAAGATCTACAGCGTTAAAAACGCCTGCTGTGTGATTTGCTGTGTCGGGCATATCAAATTTGTTTAGAGGTCAAAATTATGAAATTCTATTTGGTAATTGATATAAACTACCATCAAAACATGCAGTTTTTATAATAGTTTTTAAATTGGTTTAAACCTTTTATATTTGTAGTAATCGAACTATAAATTTGAAAACATTGCGAGCTAGTAATTCGTATTAGCTCATTAAATTAAAAATCAATCATTTAAATGAAAAAGCTTTTATTAGTATGCGCAGTTATTATCGGCTTTGCCTTTACTGCATCGGCACAAGATAATCAAAAACCTGAATTTAAATTCAACGAGGAAAAGCACGACTTTGGCAAAATACCACAGGGCACCCCCGTTACAACCAAGTTTGAATTTACTAACGTTGGCCAGGAACCACTTATTTTAAGTGATGTAAAACCCACTTGCGGCTGTACTATTGCCGACTATACTAAAACTCCTGTAAAAGCAGGCGAAAAAGGTATAATCACAATTACTTATAATGCCGCCGCTGCTTACCCTTTTAACAAAACAATTGTGGTAACATCAAACGCTAAAACACCCCAAAAATATTTAGTTATTGTGGGCGAAGTTATAGCTAAACCGGCACCTACTGCGGCTGCATCAACAGGCGGCGGGCAATAATATTACTCCTGTTTTAATATTTAAAGGCTCCGATAACCCGGGGCCTTTTTTGTTTTTGCAGGTATTGCGTTGCCTGTATCATCTTTTTACTAATTTTGCCCCATGCCAAAAATTTCTCATAAAGGGCAGCGCATGCCCGCATCACCTATACGAAAACTTACCCCTTTTGCCGATAAAGCTAAAGCTGATGGTAAAAAGGTATACCATTTAAACATCGGTCAGCCCGATATTGAAACCCCTGCCGGAATGCTCGACGCCGTTAAACATATTGATTTTAAGGTGTGGGCGTACACCCCGTCAGAAGGCACTTTGGCCTATCGTACAAAGCTTACGGAGTACTATAATAAGTTAAATTACAACATAACGCCAAATGATATACTGGTAACCACAGGTGGTTCGGAAGCCATAACCATTGCCATGATGACCTGCCTCGACGCAGGCGATGAAGTGATCATCCCCGAGCCATTTTATGCCAATTATAATGGCTTTGCCAGCCAGAGTGATATTGTGGTAAAGCCCATACTAAGTTTTATTGAAAACGGTTTCGCCCTGCCGCCGATAAGCGAATTTGAAAAGCTGATCACCCCAAAAACAAAGGCAATATTTATTTGCAGCCCGAATAACCCTACCGGTTATCTATACTCGAAAGAAGAATTGCAAGCACTTAAGGAACTGGTTTTAAAGTACGACCTGTACCTGTTCAGTGATGAAGCATACCGTGAGTTTTGTTATGACGGACGTGAATTTACCTCACCCATGCACCTGGATGGATTGGAGCAGAACGTGATCGTACTGGATACAGTAAGTAAACGTTATAGCGCCTGCGGCGCACGCTTGGGTTGCATTATCACTAAAAATAAAGCAGTGTGGACAGCGGCCTTAAAATTTGCCCAGGCAAGGTTAAGCCCCGGCATGGTTGAACAAATTGCCGGCGCTGCAGCAGTTGATACCCCCGACTCATATTTTGAAGCGGTAAATAAAGAGTATACTGCCCGCCGCGATACTATAGTTAGTGCTCTAAATAAGATGGAGGGTGTTTATTGCCCTAATCCCGGTGGTGCCTTTTACGTGGTGGCCAAATTACCTATTGACGATGCTGATAAATTTTGCCAATGGATGCTTGAAAAATTTAGCCTTAATAATGAAACGGTTATGATGGCCCCTGCCACAGGCTTTTACAGCACCATAGGCGCAGGCACAAACGAAGTTAGAATGGCATACGTTTTGAACAACGATGATTTGAAAAAGGCCATGACCTGTATAAATGAAGCCCTGAAGGTTTATCCAGGAAGGATGGAATTTGAGATATGAGGCCCGTTGAAAGTTTTCAGCAGGCAGTTGGCAGTAAAAATTGCAAACTGCCTACAGGCAACTGCAAACTATTAGCTATATTTGTACTCTTATCAAAAACTGCAAACTGCCTACAGGCATCTGCAAACTCTAAAAAAATGGGGTCGACCGGAATTGACAGGATGGAGATAAGTAAGTAAGCATGCAGCGCGTTGGGTGAATTAGCGCTTAAATCTGAACGCTCAAACTTACAAATGGCGAAAATACTTACGCCTTAGCTGCTTAATTTAGAATTTAGCTAGCTTTTGTCCCGCCGGTTTTCTGTTTTGTTGGATCGGCAACCGGGGCATCGAAAAACGAAAATAGCCTGCTTAATGGTGTGCATAGCAGGCGAAACAAAGCACCTAAGGAAGACGGTACAGGTAAGCGGCTGACCTTCCCCTTCCCTACAATTAAACAGAAGCTAAGCATGTAGAAAGCTTACCTTATACCATGTTTGGACGAGGGTTCGAATCCCTCCGGCTCCACCACCCAAAAGCAATAAATGCCCTTTACAATACGTATAGGGCATTTTTGTTTATCTACAATTCAATAGGTAGCAAAATTGGTAGCAAATCAAGTGACGTTTCAAGCGGATTTTAATTATTACATTTGTTTACTGATGTCGCTATCAGTAAAAACTTAAAAGGGGTGCTATGTATTTAGTATCCCTTTTATAATTTCATGAAAATACTTCTTTAAACAATAGAAACGCAATTATTATACTTTTTAACGACCGTTTTATTCATTATGGCCAATTTGCACAAATTAGTCTCGAATAGCCCTCATTTTCAGAAAAAAGCAGCTTAAAACGGCTTATTTTCCCTTGTTTTTTTTGTTTGACTATCATAAACTCACTTAACAGTTTGAATTAAAATTAACCAAAAAATATATTGGCAATAATTCCTATTTAAAGAAGCATATCCTATTGAATATCATAGATTTATTTTTGCAATTCACCCTTATTTATACAATCCTAAATTACTATCTTTTTCCTTTATAGTAATTATTGAAATGTCAGCATTTTCGCTACGGTGGTTATCCTTCTTGTCTGTCCGTATAAATGTTTTTTTATTTTGGAATTTCAACCCACCCCGGTTGACACCTTTTGAAAGCCTTTTGATGTACCCGGCTTCGTAAATAGGGGTGGTTATCCCGGACAGACGAGTATATAGAATTTAAACTTGCTCATAATGTTAATTTTTATCTTTGGATAATTTTT
>CAIWRU010000217.1 GCA_903915155.1 uncultured Mucilaginibacter sp. | reverse complement strand
TTTCCACAGCCATTAGGGCCAACAATAGCGGTAACACCCTCATTAAAATTAATGGTGATCTTATCGCCAAAGCTTTTAAACCCCTTGATTTCTAAAGATGTAAGCTGCATTTAAATTATCCCGGCTCCGAAAATTCCGACCTTCAAATTAGTCATAAAAAAATGAAATCTCAAAATAAAGCTGAAAGCTAAAAGCGGAAAGACTAAAGCTTTTTTTAATGTCAAGCTTTTTGCTTTCGGCCAAACTTTTCTAATCTTTGATAGTTAACGTTATCATAAAAAAGACACTATGAAAATTGCAGTATTTGGAGCCGGTGGCCGCATAGGCAGCCGTATAGTTGATGAAGCCCTAAACCGTGGCCACGATGTTACCGCCACTGTTCGTCACCCCGAAAATTATACAAAAATACATACCCATTTAAAAGTTGCCAAAGGCGACCTGTTCAATTCACAGGATGTGGAAACCGGTGCATTTGATCAAGATGCAGTGGTAAGTGCTTACAGCCCTGCAGCAGGCATACCGCCATCAACCATAACCGAATTAGCTGTGCCGCTGATAAACGGCTTAAAACAAGCCTATGTAAAGCGGTTGATAATAGTGGGAGGGGCAGGGAGCTTGGAAGTTGCTCCGGGTTTGCAATTGGTTGATACGCCTGATTTCCCAGCAATATACAAACCTGTTTCACTGGCTCATCGCGAAGCATTAAAAATATACCAGAAAGAAAACGACCTGGACTGGACGTTTGTTAGTCCATCGGCAGTAATAGAACCGGGCGAACGCACAGGCAAATTCCGCACAGGGAGCAATCAGTTATTGAGCGATGCCAATGGCAAAAGCTTTATCACTATGGAAGATTATGCTGTGGCAGTTATTGATGAGATTGAAAGCCCGTTGCATATTAGGGGGATAATGACGGTAGGATATTAGTTCAAAGTTGTAAGTTGTGTGTTGAATGCTTGCAACTCATAACTTACAACCTACAACTGAAGTTCCCCCCTCAAATAAGTAACTGCTTTGCCACTCATAAGTACGCGTTCGCCTTTTAGTTCGCACCATAGCTCACCTTTGCGCGATGATAGCTGGTAGGCGTGGAGTTTGGTTTTACCTAACTTTTTTGCCCAGTAAGGGATAAGGTTGCAATGCGCCGAACCTGTAACCGGGTCTTCGGGGATACCTGCGCCGGGCGCGAAGAAGCGGGATACAAAATCGACATTTTTGCCAGGGGCGGTGACTATTACGCCAACAGTATCCATTTTTGACAGGGCGAAGAAATCCGGTGAAATATCCTTTATGTCATCTTCCGATTCATAAACTATAAAATAATCCCTCGATCTTAATACTTCAATAGGTTCTTTTTCACTTAAAGCTTCAACTAAGCCAACAGGCGCATCAATATGTATGGGCGGCCTTGAGGGGAAATCCATGGTGTATTTATGGCCCTCTTTTTTTACATGGAGTATGCCCGCTTTAACGGTTTCAAAGTGTATCTCATTACCGGCATATCCCAATTCGGTAAATAATATATGTGCCGATGCGAGTGTTGCATGGCCGCAAAGATCTATCTCGTATTCGGGGGTGAACCATCTTAGTTTATAACCTGCATCATTCTTTACAAAAAAAGCAGTTTCGGCTAGGTTGTTTTCAATGGCGATGCTTTGCATTACTTCGTCGGGCAACCATTCAGTTAACGGGCAAATGGCTGCCGGATTGCCGCCGAATAATTTATCGGTAAAAGCATCGGCCTGGTAAATAGGGATAGTCATAACGGTAGAATTTGATGAGCTAATTAACGAAAAAGATTCAAGATAAAAGAGAGTAAGTGTTTAAACAAAAAATCAGGATAAAAATATTACTCTTTATCCTGATTTTTCATATTCTTGTTTTTAGATGTAAACTCTATTTACCCCAAACATTATTGCTGTAATCCACATCGGGTAGCTCCCTGTTTGGATCGATAACCACATTTTTTATGGTGGATGTAGACGGATATTTAAATTCCCAAACGCCGGCACGTTGCCATACGTTCACCGGGAAATGGATAGTTTCGCTAATGCCATTGTCCTGGGTTATTTTTATGGTAACGGGCATAGCTAGTTTGTTTTTATTTACAATAGTAATGAGCGCACCTTTTGTTGCATCATTATCAACATAAGTTACTGATTGAACGGCCTGGTCGAGTTTCCATGTGGTAAAGAACCATGGTTTGAAGAACCAGTTCAGGTCTTCACCTGTAGCATCGTTCATCGCCCTGAAAAAGTCGTAAGGTAGCGGGTGTTTGAAAGCCCAATGTTTTATGTATTCGCGGAATGCGTAATCAAAACGCTCGGGGCCAAGCACATCATTACGTAAAATAGTTAGCCCTAAAGCCGTTTTCGAATAATATTGGCCATAATCTTCTCTGCCAATTCCCATAGCTTCTGGTGGGGTCATTAAAGGGTCTTTACTGGCGGCGAATGTTGGTACCGGGGTAGGCTGGTCTTTTGGTTTAGCTTCATACTCCCCATTATTGAAATGTTTTGTGGCATACGCATTAATAAATGTGTTAAAGCCTTCGTCCATCCACATGTATTTTCGTTCGTTGCTGCCCACTATCATCGGGAACCAGTTGTGGCCTATCTCGTGGGTAATATCGCCCCAAAGTGCTTTGTTTTTAATACTGCTTAAACAAAATACAATGCCGGGATATTCCATGCCCAAAGCAACTCCCGATACTGTGGTGGCTGAATTCCATGGGTATTCAAAATAAGCATTCGAATAAATTTCCATGCTGTTTTTCAGGTATTCAGTTGCACGGCCCCAGCCGTCATTACCCGAACTTTCAGCCGGGTAAGCAGCCATGGCTATACCTTTGCGCCCCGACGGGAAGTTTACGCGTGCCGCATCCCAGATAAATGATTTCGAAGCTGCCCACGAAATATCGCGGCTGTTTTGCATTTTAAAGTGCCAGGTCAAGCTGCCTTTAAATGGATGTGTAATAGGTTGATCAACTTCATCGGGCTTTATCACCATTACGGTTTTATCGCTATTTCGGGCTTGTGACAGCCTGCTTTGCTGTGTTGGGGTAAGCACCTGTGCGCCATTTTGCAGATCGCCGGAACCAACTACCAGCATATTGGCGGGCGCGGTTATGTAATAATCAAAATCGCCATATTCACAATAAAATTCACCTAAGCCCATGTAGGGCAAAGTGTTCCAGCCTTCCACATCGTCATAAACACACATACGGGGGTACCATTGGGCTATTTCATAAACCCAGCCCTGACCGAACTTTTTACGGCCCATGCGGTCGGCACCATAAAAGGGTATGGAAAAGCTATAATTTACTTTTACCAGTATTTTATCACCTTTGGCACCAAGCGGTGTTTTTAAACGCACCTGCATGAGCGCATCACTTATCACCGGGTTAACTTTATAGGTAATACCTTTATAAGTAACCGATACTGATGCGATATGATAGCCACCTCGGGTAAAACCTTTAACGTCGAAACGGTCGCCGCTCAAGGGGGTAACTGCCGCGCCACGTGAATCGGGCTTGAATAAATTTTGGTCGAGTTGCAACCACAAATAATCTAATTTATCAGGACTGTTGTTGGTATAGTCAATGGTTACATCGCCGGTAATGGTGGTGTCCTGCGATGTCTCGTTTAAAGTAGCATGGATCAAATAATTGGGGCGGTTTTGCCAGTAATTGTGGCCGGGTTGGCCGTCTACCGAACGCGTGCCATCACTTGTCACCGGCCAGGTTATAGGGCCGAACAAGTCGTTATGGTCATATTTTATGGAGTCGGGAGTTGTTTGTGCCGATGTATTAACGGCTAATAAAAAAAGAGCGCAGGCACCCAGCAAGCGGGTGAATTTTGTATTTAACATTCTTGGTCTATTAAAACGCCGAAAGTAGTTAAATTATTTTTTTAATTAATATTTGTGATAAGGATGATACAAAAGAAAGGAGTTGATATAGTTGAATTATTAGTTATGATTTTTGTATTTTTGGATATATGGAATCAATATTGGTACATCCTGAAAACGCTGAACAATTAAAAACTGTAAAAGCTGTATTAAAAGCTTTGAAAGTTCAATTTGAACCTCAGCCGAAGACTTTTCCGCCGCATGTTTTAGAAGGGATTGAACGGGGACTCCAACAATCTCGAAATGGGCAAACAATTTCATTAGAGGAATTTAAAGAAAAGCATTTCACTAAAAGATGAGTTTGGCAATTAGGTTTGCTGTCGAAGCCGAAGAAACCTATGACTCAATAGTTAGCCAACTTCGTGAAAGATGGGGCGATAAATATGTTGTTAAGTTTGAAAAGAAGCTTTCCAAGGTTTTAGAGATAATAGCAAAAACGCCATTAGTATATCCAATAGCACAGGAAAATATAGAAACACATAAATGTGTCCTTCATAAAAATTGCTCTTTGTTCTATAAAGTAAATGAGGATGATATTGAGATTGTCTATTTTTGGGATAATCGCCAAGACCCACTTATCAAATTTTAAATAGTAGCTCAATTCTTTACTATTTATAAACATTTAAAATTTATAATTGCTTTAAATTTAACGGGTTAAATATTGCATTTTAGCTGCCGAAAAAATCGCTATGAACCATCTCGCAAACTCCACATCGCCTTATTTATTGCAGCATGCTAATAACCCTGTCGACTGGTATCCATGGGGGGCTGAAGCACTAAAGAAAGCGAAGGATGAGAATAAACTTATTATTGTAAGTATCGGTTATTCCGCATGCCATTGGTGCCATGTAATGGAGCATGAAAGCTTTGAGGATGAGAGCATAGCGGCTGTAATGAACAAATATTTTGTTTGCATAAAGGTAGATCGCGAGGAACGCCCTGATATTGACCAAATATACATGAGTGCTGTGCAGCTAATGAGCGGCAGGGGAGGATGGCCGCTAAATTGCATCTGCCTGCCCGATCAGCGGCCAATTTATGGGGGAACTTATTTCAAGAAGAACGATTGGGCGTCATTATTATTTAACCTGGCCGATTTTTATACGCAAAAGCCTGCTGAAGCTAATGAATATGCTGTACGATTAACAGAAGGCATACAGAATTATGAAACCATTGCTTTTGTTAAAGAGCAGCCCGAATACACCAAGGACGACCTGTTGCAGATTGTAAATAACTGGAAACAATATTTTGATAAGGAAGAAGGCGGCATGGGTTCATCGCCCAAATTCCCGATGCCGAATAACTGGCAGTTTTTGATGCGCTATGCTTATTTGATGAATGATAGCGAAGTATCGCAGGTGGTTACGATTACATTGAAAAAAATGGCATTTGGCGGGATATATGACCATATTGGCGGCGGCTTTGCACGTTATTCGGTAGACGGACGCTGGCATGTTCCGCATTTTGAGAAGATGCTGTATGATAATGCGCAGATTATCAGTTTATATTCAGAGGCTAATACTTATAAAAGCTCACAAATATATAAGCAGGTAGTTGATGAAATTATAGCTTTTACACTGCGTGAATTAAGGGCACCTATTGGCGGCTTCTACAGTGCGCTTGATGCTGATAGTGAAGGAGTGGAGGGTAAATTTTATACTTTTACTAAGGCCGAGATTGAAGAAATAGTGGATGACGAGACAGAATTATTCTGCATTTATTATAATATTACTGATGAAGGCAACTGGGAAGAAGAAAACACCAACGTGTTATTTCGCAAGGAGAAGGATTTGCAATTGGCCAATAAATTAGGGTTGCCGCTTGAGTCGCTGGTTGAAAAGATAGAGGATGCGCGGAAAAAGGTTTTTAATGCCCGTGCATTAAGGATACGGCCTGGGCTGGATAACAAAATATTGGCATCGTGGAATGGTTTAATGTTAAAGGGTCTTTGTGATGCGTTCCGTTCGTTTAACGAGCAGGAACATTTGGGACTGGCAATAAGGACAGCGGAATTCATTCTAAACAATATGGTAAATGGCGATGGCCGTTTATCGCGCATATATAAAGGGAAGGATAATGATGGCATTGCTTTTTTAGATGACTATGCGAATGTAATTGATGGGCTAATCTCTCTATACGAAGTCACCTTTAATGAAAAGTGGCTTGGCCATGCCATTGAATTGGCCGACCAAGCGATAGCGCATTATTACGACCCGGCGAAAGGTGTTTTTTATTTCACTGCCGATGATGAAGAGCAACTGATTGCCCGCAAGTCGGAAATTATGGATGGGGTTATACCATCATCGAACTCGGTGATGGCGCGTGTGTTGAAAAAGCTGGGGTTGATGTATGATAACGAAGAATACCTGGAAATATCGGCCCAGTTATTACGCAATGTTGCGCCGCAAATGGCTAAGTATGGTTCGGCATATTCAAACTGG
>CAIWRU010000216.1 GCA_903915155.1 uncultured Mucilaginibacter sp. | reverse complement strand
TCGCTTGCAATTGATGCTACTTTAGGACTTGTTTGTTTCTTATTAATCTTTGCCATATAGTAAAAATACAGATTTTTTTAATATTATTTTTTATCCTTAACTTTGAATATGGCAGAAAAAAAACAACCCAAAAAGCGTTCAGATCATTACGACCCTAAAGTAAAATTTGAGGGGACATTAGAACAAATGATTGCTATTGCCATTAAGCCGATACATAGCAAAAAGAAAGATAACGAAGCCTCTAAATGAGGCTTTTTTTATTTGATGCGTTTTAATAACTTTGGATAAACCTTACAGCAATGAAGAAGACTTCAATTTCTCTACTACTATTAATTGGTTGCTTTTATGCAAAAGCACAAACAGTTAGATTGCCACCTTGGTCACCGCAAGAAAGGGCGATAATGCTGGATATGATAACTAATTCACGCGATATAAAGGTCATTCAGCCGAAGGTATATAGGGATTCAATTTGTCAGTGTTGTTTAAGGGGAATGATAAAATACTCCCCGAACGGGATACGCATGATACCGTTCTCTGCTGAAAAGGCGATAACTGATAGTTGCAAAAAAGTAGTTAAAAAGCCGGATTAGTTTGTCCCAACTGGTATATCGTTACCCCAATTATTTTTAAATGAACAACTCAAAAACCAAAATTAGAAATTTAGGCTATAAATACAGAGGGGAAATATTATCTACTTGTTGTGTACTTGAAAAAGATATAGAAGATTTTATAATGAGTTATTTTGTTGAAGATTATGATAAATGGTATATAATGAGAGAAACATTATTGGATAGATTTCATTTTGATGGTAAAATATCTGTTCTTGAAGTATTGATAAAAAAATCCGTTCAAGAAAATTTTAAAAAGCAATATGGAAAGCTTTTTAGTGAATTAAGGTTTGTTAAAGATGAACGAAATAAATTCGCACACTACGTTCAATTTTTAAGTAATACTAACAATGATTTTGTAACATTAGTATCATTTAGGGATGGAATAAAACAAGAGGATTATAGCTCAGAAAAATATAAATCAATAATTGATAGAATATTAAGATGCATTAAAGAGGTTAGAGAATTGGGTAAAAATGTTCACAAATTTTTGCCCGCCCAATAAATCGCATCGTTTTCTCTTTCGTCTCCGTATTCCAATATTAAAGCAATTAACTCTTCTTTAGATAACGTTTTAGCTATATCTGCAATTTGCTCTGGTGTTAGTTTTTCTTGTGTCATAGTATGTAAAATTTCATTTGTCCCATTTAGTATATAGTGTCCGCTTTGGCGGTTACAACTTCATCAGATTCATGTCCGCCATTTACTAAAATGATACTAAACCAATGAATTTTCTGCATCCTGTTATAAGCCCCATTGATATCCGAAATAGAAATGGTGTGTGCCTTATCATTCCATCTGAAGGGATAGGTAGCATATTTACCTTTTTTATAATTATCGTTTTCGTCTTCGTCAACCCTAAAGCTGCCGTTGGCGCCTGGGTAAATTCGCACTTCTGTTGGTTTGCCGGTTTTTTGGGTCGCATATTCCACTTCATGCCCCATCGGAATAATCGATCCCGCACGAACATATAAAGCCAAAGTTTCTACCGGTGCCGGAGCATCAATAGATTGCCCTCCGCTTAGTTTTTCGGCTGTCCAAAAATTATACCAGGACCTGAAATTTTCTTATAAGTTACGGTTGAAGCACTTGCGGTACCTGTCGTTAACAACAAGACAAATAACTGCACAAAAGCCACTGAAAAAAAGTAGATTTTTCTCATAAAAGGTCAATCAATGGGAAGTTGAAATTAATAAAAATAGGTTAAGCAATGCCATTCGTATTTACCTTATGAAGGTAATTTTCGACATACTCCCTGGGCGAACTTCCGGTTACGTTTTTAAAAACCCGGTTAAAATTGGTAATACTCGTAAATCCGCATTTATACGCTACTACCGATATACTTTCATACCTGTTAGCCGTTAACTTTTTGCATGCCTCGTTAACGCGCATTTCGTTCAGAAACGATATGAAGGTATGCCGGGTATGTTTCTTAAAATATCGGCAAAAAGCTTGCGGTGTCATACAAGCCTCGCGAGCCACATCATCTAAAGTAACTGCTTTACTGTAATGGTGTAAGATATAATTGTAGATATTGCTTATTCTAATACCTTCAGCTTCATTAATACCTGGAGAGATATTGAAATCCGACAATGGTTCTGGCTTCCTGCTAATACTGCTTAAAACACGCATCATTTGCAAAAAAAAGATCATTTGAGCTGCACCGGGTGTGGCTTGTATATCAAGCATCAGCGAAGAAACTTTACCCAGGTATTCGCCTGGCAATTTAAACCCATGCCTGTAATGAGCAATAAAATCTTTAAGGCTTTTTAGCTCGGGCAGATCGAAAAGTGAGGCAAGACGACCATTTGGATCAAAAAATATAGTAAGTGCGCGGATTTTCTTTTTGTTGTCAGGCAAAAAATATTCGGGATTACTTTTAAATAAATGCGGTTGATCGGCACCAAGAAAATATATCTCGCCAGCATGAAAAGTGTGCATATTATTGCCAGCTATCAGCGTGCCTTCTCCTTCTTGAATCCAGGTTACCTGCGCCTCCTTATGCCGGTGAAGATGAGGGTAAAAATGGGCCAGCTCTTCCTGCTGCGTAATGATGCTCTTATCATGGGCAACCGGGATCGTAAACTGCAAAACCTTCATAACAAATAATTAGGCAAATATTACCAGAATATTTTTAAATTAACCGATTAAAGGTTAATATATTGCAACTAATCATTAATAATCAGTGAATCGAACTGCATTTACCAGCTAAAATGTAAGCAGTATCGGCAAAAAAAGCTTATATTTTCAAACCTGATAAAGATTAAATTTATACCCAGATGAGATCGATAAATTTTAAACAGTTGCTGGCTATCTTGCTTGGCATTACTTCTGGCGCCCCCCTGTTTGCACAACAGCGCGATTACCCTATACAACCTGTACCGTTTACCCGGGTACATGTGAATGATAATTTCTGGGAGCCGCGAATGGAAGTAAATGCAACGGTTACGATCCCTTACGTGTTAGCACAATGCAAAGCTAATGGCAGGGTTGATAACTTCCTCAGAGCGGCAAAATTGCTTGATGGCGATAAAATGAGCGAATTTCCTTTTGATGACAGCGATATTTACAAAGTAATTGAGGGTGCGTCTTATGCGATGGAAGTTAAAAAAAATCCCCAACTCGACCGATCGATTGACACGCTGATCAATATTATTGGCGCTGCGCAGGAAAAGGATGGCTATTTATATACGTTCCGCACTGTCAATGCAAAAAAACCACATGAGTGGATAGGCAGCAAGCGCTGGGAAAACGAAGAAATTTTAAGTCATGAATTGTATGATGTTGGGCACCTTTACGAGGCTGCCGCAGCGCATTACCAGGCTACCGGGAAAAGAACTTTACTCAATATTGCCTTAAAAAATGCCGACCTGTTAGTAAGAACCTTTGGTTACGGGAAAGAAGAGAAATATCCGGGACACCAGGTGGTCGAGATCGGACTGGCTAAATTGTACCGAATAACAGGCAACAAAAAATATCTCGATCTGGCTAAATTCTTCCTCGATATACGCGGCCCTAAAGGCGACGCATATAACCAGGCGGATAAACTGGTAGTTGACCAGCATGAAGCCGAAGGCCATGCCGTACGAGCTGCCTATATGTATACCGGGATGGCAGATGTTGCTGCTTTGTCAGGCAATGAGCAATATTTGCATGCCATTGACGATATCTGGAATGATGTTGCTCACAAAAAGATCTACCTCACTGGTGGCATAGGTGCTACCAATGCCGGCGAAGCCTTTGGTGATGCTTACCAGCTACCCAATATGTCGGCTTATGCCGAAACTTGCGCTGCTATAGCCAATGTTTATTGGAACAGTAGAATGTTCCTGTTGCACGGCGATTCGAAATATATCGACATCCTGGAACGTACGCTTTACAATGGGTTATTATCAGGTGTTTCGTTAAGCGGCAACCGTTTCTTCTACCCTAATCCACTGTCATCAATGAATCAGCACCAGCGTAGTGCATGGTTCAGTTGTGCTTGTTGTATCAGCAATATGGCGCGATTTATGCCTTCGGTGCCGGGCTATGTTTATGCGGTTGATAAGAATGATTTGTATATAAACCTTTATATGAGCAATGCAGGCGATATTAACCTGCAGGATGGGCATTTTAATATTATTGAAACTACCGATTACCCCTGGAAGGGTAAAGTTGACCTGACACTCAACCCTGATAAATCATTTGCTTTTACATTAAAACTCCGTATACCGGGCTGGGCGCAGGATAAACCTATTGATGGTAACCTGTACAGTTTTCTCGACCCGAATATTCAACCCGTAGCCCTGGCTATCAATGGAAAACCAGTAAAATACCATCTGGAAAAAGGCTATGCGGTTATTACACGCCGCTGGAAAAAGGGCGATCAGGTAACGCTAAGCCTGCCTATGCCAGTACAGAAAGTAATCGCTAATTCTTTAGTAAAAGATGACCAGGACCGTTTTGCATTTCAACGCGGACCAATTGTCTATTGCCTTGAGGGGCCAGACAATAAGGATAGCCTTGTGCAAAACATCACCATTAACCAGCAGGCATTTGCAAGCACATCGTTCGACGCAAAAAAGCTGAACGGCGTTGAAGTAATCACCGCAGCGGGCAAAAGCACACGCAGGCAGTTGAACACTGATTCGCTCCTGGAAGCCGATCAAAACGTTACCGCCATCCCCTATTATGCCTGGGCCAATCGTGGACCAAGTGAAATGACTGTTTGGATCCCGTATAAAGCGTCTGCATCCCGACCTCAGCCTGCACCAACCATTGCCAGCAAAAGCCGTGTATCAGCATCCATTGATAATAAACGCATGTTGCGCGCCTTGAATGACCAGTACGAACCACAGGACTCCAAAGACAATAGTGCTCCTTTCCTGCATTGGTGGCCCAAACAAAATAGTACCGAGTTTATCCAATATGATTTCGATCAACCCTATACCGTTTCGGAATCAAAAGTCTACTGGTTCGACGACGGGCCCTGGGGAGGTTGCCGTATTCCGCTATCTTATAAAGTTTATTACAAAAAGGACGGTGAATGGGTACCCGTAAAAAATACTACACGATACGATATCAGCAAGGATAAATATAATGTACTAAAGTTTGAGCCTGTAAACACCACCGCGTTAAAACTTGAATTACAGCTACCAACTGATAATTCGGCAGGTGTGCATGAGTGGGCGGTAAAATAATCCGGCAATTTTATTACCAGTTGATGCAATTATGCTATGGTCGCCTGTGTAATATAAATGTATAATCCTTGAGTGATCACCGTGCTCCAGCCCTGAGCAACACGCTCATAACATTGCTTTGTGGGTATCAGGCCTTCGTGTGTGAACTGAAGCACCGTGTTATTGCCATTCTTGCTGATCTCGAAGATCATTTTAGTATTGGTCCATTCTGCTTTGTTTTCGAGCCAGGCCAGTTCGCTCTCAATAACCTGCCAAACAATTTTTTCACCTGGGATCATTTCAATCACTCGCTGCTTTGAATAATGCTGACCGGGGTGGCAGATCACAAATTCATCAAACAAATTGGCACAGCTCCCTTCAAAATCTTTCGTCCACCACTCCGGCACTTTTATGATATAACCAAAAACTATTTCAGGGCTTTGTTTTAAATCAATACTTAGCGTAAAACTGCTGTCGTGCATTGGTTATACAACTTAAATGTTACCACTCTCTGTTAAATAGTTAAATAATATTTCACCTATCACTTTATCGCATATCATAACAAGCCTGTCGTATTCATCTTCGAAAACAAGACCGTCGTAGGTAAATGTCAATAGTGTATTTTGGCCTTCATTTGCCAGTTCAAAGATCATTTTCGTACCCGACCAGTCAAAATTGTCGTCTTTGCGGATACTTTCCGTCACCAGCCAAACGAGTTTGTTATCCGGAACAAGTTCAATGACTTTATTTTTTGAATAATGGGTTCCACCCGAACGAAATTCAAATTCATCGTTTAGTTTTGAACTTTGACCTTTAAAGTCTTCGGGCCAAAATTTA
>CAIWRU010000215.1 GCA_903915155.1 uncultured Mucilaginibacter sp. | reverse complement strand
TTTGAATTTTGACTTTTAATATTGCCACAAGTTCAATTCCCAGTTCATCAAACCTTTTTTGATCTTTTCTGATTCGTATAGTTTGTCTATGCCTTGTGCATAATCTTTTATACGTTCGTCTTTATCGTTCGATACTTTTACAATGTAGCTGGTAAATATGCGTTTCATGAATACATCGTCAAAGCTAAGGCCTGTTGCATCACTGTTTTTGTTTACTACTTCTTTTACAGCTAATACGTGGCGTGCATCAGGAAAATATATCCAGAATGCAGGGTAGTAATCAAGGTCGGCGCCGCCGGCTGTTGATTTTATCATAGGGGCTATACCAATAATGCGTGGCTCAAAAACCGAGCGCTGTTTATCAAATACCCAGTCTTCCTTGATACGGAATTTTATAATGCTGTCGGCGCTTAATATACCGGCAACCTTTGAACGTACAGAGTTACCATTGATATCCTGTTTTTCAACCACCGCGCTATCTACCAACCTGGCGTATGCTTCGGATGGTGTAAGCGGTTTTGCAAAGCTATCGCCATCAGGGTCATTTACAGGGTCGGGGTTAGCATCGTAGGCAGTTAGCTCGCCGGCCATGATCGATGATAATAAAACATCTATCAACCTTGCTTTTGGCGATGCCAGGTACTGGTTCATTTTTTCGCGCAGGTCAATTTCGCGCCACACACGTTTGGCATAGGCTACGTCAGCCTCGCGCAGGGCAGGGTAGGGCGTAACGGTTGCGCTTAAAATGTTGGTCTTTTTGTAATAACCATCAAGCGGCCTGTCAAAGGGTTTTAATACAACCTGCTGCCTTTTGGCGCTATCGGGTTGAGCTGCATTTAACGCAGTAATTTGCTGTGGTGGCGTTTGCTGCGTAGTAGCAGCTTTCTTTCTTGTAGTTTTTTTCTTTTTAGACTGTGCAAAACCAGTAGTGCATGCTAAGGAAAGTACAATCAGCAAAATTTTCGTCTTCATAATCCTTCTAATTTGCATTTATAACAATCGGGTCAAGGTAGCGGGTTGATCCATCAGGCCCAACTGCGTTAATATCTTTAAATACAATGGTAGTACCGGGAACCACCGAGCCAAGTGCCGAGTGCATATCGCCGGTTAATGTGTTTCCGTTACCGGTTTTAATTATAGGGTCCTGGCGCGGTTTTATTACCATTAAAGTAAAGTGTGTTACGTTAAATTTAGCGTCGAACTCAAAGTTGTCAAGCTTGGCAAATACATAGTCCTGCGCCCTTACGTTTGCAGCACTTGTGGTACCACCGCTTTTGCCGGCAAACTGAAACTTAGGATCGGGTATGCGTTTTACACGGAATAAAGTTGAACCAAGGTTAACTGTTTTGCCCGGTGAAATTTCGCCCGATACCGATACAGTAGCTGTACCCACGGTAGAAACTTTGCCAATAAAATGGCCAGGGTGATCCTGACTTATAGATCCGCCGCTCATGCTAAGGCGCAATTTTTCAGCAGGTATGCCTGGTGCAGAAACTGCTAGTGGGTTAGGAACACCTATATACAGCACATTCATTTTTTCAGGTGAAACAACAGCCGATGGCCTTGCTACCTGGTAAGTTTGTACCGGTGTAGTGTAGGTTTTAAGTGTGCCATCATTTTGTTTTACAGTGATAGTACCCTGCCATGTTTTTATGCCCTCGGCACCTGTAGATACTGTATAAGTACCTTTACCGCCACTTACCGGAAGTCTCGATCCGCTGACAGTAATGTCTGGGTTTGATTTTGAATCAGAGGCAGTTAAAAATACCTGTGCTGTATACGGTTGCCCTGCAATTACATAACTTGTAGGTGCTACAGCTACAGCGGTAAATTGGTCAAGGTTTACAACTGCCTGGTCAACTTCGCCTAATATTTTTTTAACTACTTCGTTTTCGGCATTTTTTGTGTCTGATTGTATTTTTACCAAAGCAGTCATTGCTGCAGCCATAGGTATACCTTCACCAAAGTTGGCATTTTCCCAATCTTTATCAGGGAAACCGGCAATGTGTGGTGGGGCGGGTGCATCTAAAGAAAGGTTAACACCTTGCTTTTCCTTTGCACTCAGTAATCCAAGCAAGGCTGCTTTTGTTTCATCAATTTTTTGATGTAATATGTAAGCGTCGCCTTTTTTGTTCTGTATCATTAAACGTACTGATACATCCATATCCTCGCGGCCACTATAATCACCGGTTGCCGGGTCAATATCACCACTTTCCTTTATGAATTTCTTTTTAACAGTTTCTATATACGTGTTCAGGTCCTCAGCTAATTTTTGTGCTGTTTTTGCTTTGTTGTATATAGGTTGTGCCCTAACAGGCTGTTCCTTTAGTTTAGTTGCTTCAAAAGTTTTAAATGTTTGGTCAATACCAGTTTCAACATTAGTTTTTGAAGCCGATAAGCTATCACTTATATGTTTAAATGCATCCAGCAAACTATCGGGTACATCAAGTGCTATCAGGCCCAAAAGAACCAGATACAATATACCCATCATTCGCTGTCTTGGGGTTTGTTTACCTCCAGCCATGTGCTTGTTATGTTATTTTAAGTTCTGTATTAAACTAATTAATTATTATAAAGGGCGTGGCTGGCTCATTGCCGATAGCATATTGCCATATACAGCGTTTAATGAGGTTAAGTTCTTAGCTAACTTGCCAACTTCCACTTTAAATTGTTGCGAACCGTCAACCGATTCGTTGAAGTTTTGCAGGGTAAGCTCCATGTCCTTATAAAACTTGCTCATTGATTTTAAATGGTTGTTTGAATCCTGTAATTCAAGTTCATACACTGCATTTAAAGCCGAAAGATTTTTTGTCATTGATGTTATTTGCTCGTGGTAGCTTTTTGAATCGACGGTTGAACCGGCTACCTCAGCTAAATTGGCCGATGCTTTTGCAAATGCCGCGCTAAGGTTATCATAACTGGCAGTTGCTGATTTTATTTTTTCAGTAAACTGAACGGTAGCTTCGCCGGCATCGGTAACCCTTGATATAGCGTGTACCTTATCGCCAAAGTTGCGCAGGCCGTCGCCCAGGCTGCGGATAAGCTCGGGGCCTATTTTCGCTTCTTCCATCATTTTATCTAAGGCTGCTGTGCTTGAGAAATTACCGCTGCCAATTCCTTTTGATGATGCTGTTGGCAATTCGCCTTTGTAATCTTCATCAAGTTCGGGATAGGCCCTTATCCAGTCAATCTCGGTGGTATCTCTTTGAAAACCTAATATCAGGAACAGGAAGGCTTCCATGCCCAGGCCCAGTGATATAAAGAAGCCACCATAAGGCCAGTGTTGAATTTTAAAAAGTAGTCCTATAATAACCACTGTAGCACCCCAAGATACTACGTTATTTATTCCGTAAGGTTGTTTTTTACCGGCCATAGTGTTTTTTGAAAAAGATGTTTTTGTTTGTTTTAGTAAATTTTGAGTTTATCGTTTGTCTTTAATATCGCGGCCAAGGAAGTGTGTTACACAACGGAAGCCGATATATGATTTTGCAGTATCCTGGTACTCGTAAGTACGTGTTGAGTTTTGAAGGAAATAGCCTACATCTTTCCATGAACCGCCTTTAACTACTTTGCGTTTAAGCACTTCAGGGTCGTTCGCTTTAGCTTCGCGCTGAAAAGTAGGGGCAATGTCGCTAACAAATGTTGACGCTGATTCATCGAATGCTGATGATGTCCATTCCGCAACGTTACCAGCCATATTATATAACCCAAAATCATTAGGGAAATAAGATTTTACGTTTACTGTATAAGCACCGCCGTCATCGGTATAATTACCACGGCCGGGTTTAAAGTTGGCCAGCAGGCAGCCTTTTGCATTTTTGATGTACGGACCGCCCCAAGGGTAATCGGTACCTATCCTGCCACCACGTGCTGCATATTCAAATTCAGCTTCGTTAGGCAAGCCATAAGGCAGGCGCGGGGGTAAACGGTGTGCGTATTTGTAGCTTTCGTTTAAACGTGTGCGCCACATGGTAAATGCACGTGCCTGGCGCCAGGTTACACCAACTACAGGGTAATTTCTGAAAGCCGGGTGTGAAAAATAGCCTTGCACCATTGGCTCGTTGGCAGCGTATGAAAAATCACTCAACCAAACCAGTGTATCGGGATAAACAGGTACGGTATCGCGCAAAATGAAATCTGAACGCCTTTTTGTTTTATCTAAGTGATAATCAGCAGCATCGCGTAATGACATTTGTGCGTAGGTATATTTTAAAAGGCGTACATCTATCTCGTTGCGATCGAACACGCGGTCATCGCCCTGGTAGTACATACCATCAAGTTTTGAACCGTTTGCCGAGGTGCCTTTTTTGGCACTCCATACAGGGTACTTACTTACATAAGCCCAGTTGATGTATTTTTTGCCGCTGTTGCCGGCGCCTTTTGAAGGTTTTAGATAATATTTTTGATCGTTAAGGTAATTAGTAATAGCAATTGAATCACGTACCCAAAAAACGAATTGTTTGTACTGGCTGTTGGTTATTTCGGTTTGGTCCATAAAGAATGGGCCAACGGTAACCTGTTTTGTTTGCGCAATTTGCGAAAACGTAACATCCTGGTCGGTTTGGCCCATCAAAAATGATCCACCGGGAATATAAACCATCCCGTAAGGCACTTCTGCCCTGAAGTTTTTTTGCGGCACACCGGTCAATTCACCACCGCCCCCTGTGCGACAGCTGCTTAATATTGCCAGTAAACTAATAATTACTACGAAAGAGTATATCTGCTTCATAAAAATTTCAAAAATTTAGTCATATTAAAGATAACGTAATGCAATGCCTGAATATATTAAATTATTGACGAAGGAAAAGCCTTAATAAACTTTTTTTGTCATCAGCTAACTTAACCTGGTAATTAACACGCTGTATTATAGCACGATAATCAAATATAACGCTATTTTAAATCACTTAATATTAATTACCCGCAATACGAGGCAATTAATAAGCCATTTAACGTAAAAGCAATAAAAAAAGTTGCAACAGGGTTAAATATTTTACTTATTTACCTGTTTTACATACTGTTCAATAGCCATAGTCATAGAGGGGGCCTGTGGAGTGGGTGCAGGAATATCTAAAATTAAGCCCGACTCAAGAACCGCTTTATGGGTTGTTGCCCCAAATGCGGCAATTCGGGTATTATTTTGTTTAAAATCGGGGAAGTTTTTATACAGTGACTGGATACTGGATGGGCTAAAAAAGGCAATTACATCATAAAATACTTCGGCAAGATCTGATAAGTCGCTGCATACCGTACGGAAAAGTACGGCAGGGGTAAAATTGTAGCCATTCTCTAACAAAAACTTCTGCGTTTCTTCGGCCGCCACGTCTGAGCATGGGTATAGGAACTTTTCGCCTGAATGTTTTTTCAGCACCTCGGCCAGGTCGGCAGCGGTTTGTTTGCCAAAAAATATCTTGCGTTTACGGTACTGTATATACTTTTGAAGGTAAAGCGCTATGGTTTCGCTCAGGCAAAAATATTTCATTTCCACCGGTACCTCAAAGCGCATCTCTTCGCAAATACGGAAAAAATGATCTGCCGAGTTACGGCTGGTAAATATCACTGCGGTAAAGTCGACCAGGTTTATTTTCTCTTTACGAAAATCTTTGGCCGGCACGCCTTCAACGTGTATAAATGCCCTGAAATGAATTTTCAGGTTAAGCTTTTTAGCCAGCTCAGCATACGGATTTTTATCGTTTTCAGGTTTTGGTAACGTAACCAATATACTCTTAACCTTTTTCTTTCTTTCTTCCAAAATCAATTTTTATAACTGCCTGAACTTTACAAATTAAGTACCTTAATCAAAATCAAAATAGGGCAAATTTCGAGGGCACAAAGATAGATAAATAAATAAAATTTGTGAAATCGAAAATTAGAAATAATACTAACGCTGCTGCGCAGGTATATCCAAACAAAAATTACCGCTATTAAAACATATGCCGTGTCCAGCAAAAAGGGGATCAATTGAGCCGCCAATAAGCTGAAACAAACTACCACCGGTAAAAACACAAATGCTATATTAAAATAAGTTAAATACAAGGTGGTAACGTATTCGCTTACTACTGCGTCAATATCAAATAAAAAGCCAATTATTTTCAGCACCAGGAATTTTAACGAAAACAGGGTGATGATGATAAGCGCCATGGCAGTAAATAACTGCACACCGCTTATGTTGTAATAAACATTTTTATACCCTGCCAACTGGTACAAAAACAACCCGAAAGTTGACGCAAACAGTAAAAATAAGCCGATAAAGGCCCATGGATTAATGCGCCGTTCTTCCTTATCGAATTGGGCTGACCGCTTGCTGTAGAACGATTGAAATACGCCTTTTATATCGGGGCCAAGGGTGATATTCAACAGGGCGGTGTATATTAATAATATGGCTATCATTATGATCACCCAGGGGTCGCGGCTTTTGCGGACGTGGCCCTCGCCGGTCTTTTTTTTGGGGTTGAAGGGGATATCTAAAAAGGTATTGCCTTTGTATAGCGCGTTCTTGAACAGGTACTCCACTAGTTGGTTCGGCCGGTTGGGGTCGGGCATTATGTACATGGTAGCTAAGGAGTCAGATACAAATTTATCTCTTTCGGCGCTGGCCTGTGCCACCGAATCTAAAAAAGCCATATGCTGGGGGCGTGTAGGTATGCTATCGCTATGCTGTGCCCTGCCTACTGCTAATGAATCTTGTTTCGCGGGAATATTCCGGGCCATACCATATGCCCCGGAGAAGCCACTCAGCAAAAGAAGAAGGCACAGTACAAAACGCATTTAATTAGTTAAGGCTTTTTATTTTGCGCAAAAATACCTCAATATTTTGGTTGTTTTATGTAGCTGAGCGTTTATTTATTATTAATTAAATTTATGGCATTGGGCATTTTGGTGTCCTTATTAATAATATCACCGGCATATATTTTAATATTTTATATGAATACGAACCCCATAAACCTTGCTGTGTGATTTTTATCAAAAACAGATAGGAAGGATATGAATTGCAGGGATAGCCCTGGCTTCCAATCTCTATCTGTTTTTTCCAAATTATAATTTTTAGAACGTGAAAACCTTTTTATTACCTTTGGCGTTCTATGTCACATACATATTACAAATGAAAAGGATCCAATTAAACACAATCGCTATTAGCTTATTTTTAACTACTGTAACTATCGTATACTCCGGTTGCAGTTCATTTACAAAAACAGAAAAAGGGGCCGCAATAGGGGCGGCAGGTGGAGGCCTTCTTGGCGCTTTGATCGGGCACGCGGCAGGTAATACGGCAGTCGGGGCCCTTGTTGGCGGCGCTGTTGGCGGAACAGCAGGTGGCTTAATTGGGCACAAAATGGACAAGCAGGCGGCTGAAATTAAACAAACCGTGGCCGGCGCTTCTGTAACCCGTGCCGGTGAGGGTATCCTGGTGAAATTTGACTCGGGGATTTTATTCGACGTTGATAAAACGAATTTGAAACCTGATGCGCAAAACAGCCTTAAACAGTTAGCGGTATCGTTGCAAAATAACCCCGAGACAAATATTTTAGTGGTTGGCCATACCGACAGCACAGGAACTGCTGCACACAACATGGACCTTTCGATAAGAAGAGCAAACGCAGTAAAATTATTTATGGGCCAGCAAGGTGTAAATAGCGCTCGTTTAAGCACGCAAGGCAAGGGCGAAACCGAACCAATTGCGCCAAATAGCACAGCCGAAGGACGCGCACAAAACCGCCGGGTTGAAATTGTTATTGTAGCAAATGACCAAATGAAGCAACAGGCGGCACAAGGCCAATAATTTAATCTATTTACTGAAAATTAACGTATTCAAGATTATGCAAGTTATCAAAAAGCAATTACAGTTTACTGCTGTTTTAGTGGCAGTTATATTATTCATCTCATCTTGTTCGACAGTAAAAAAGCTACCTGCAACTGTTGCAGGGGCTTCGAGGGCAAAGTTTGTGGGAACCTGGACGCTTACCAGGGTAAGCTATGACGGCCTTATACCCGGTGCCGTTCAAAGTTTTTTTGATCAGGGCGCACCTGAGAATCTTAATGGCAGCATTTGGAAGCTGACCAATAGTGGTAACGGAAGCTATACTTCGGTCAATGGAAGTGCGCAATCCATTTTCTGGTCGTACAATAATAGTAACGGGGCTGTATTTCAATTTAAAAAGCTTTACCAGGGCGACAGCGCCCGGAAGGTACAGGAGGGCTATCAACTAATAGTTGCCAGCATAGATGATACCCAAATGGTGCTAAAATCACCGGTGGCATTGGGTGATAAAACAGCCTACGTAATTCTGTCGTTTAACAAAACGCAATAAGTATAGCATACATTAGTGATTACCCCGCATTTCTAGATAGCTTGACATTATTAATTATGTCAAGCTATATTTTTTTTGTTTGGCGTTACATACTTTTGCTAACATGGCAGGCATCTATATCCACGTTCCTTTTTGTAAGCAGGCATGCCATTATTGTGATTTTTATTTTAGCACATCGCTAAAATACAAGGACGAGCTTTTATCCGCGCTGGTGAAGGAGATAAAGCTTCAAAAAGCTTACCTCGCCGGCGAAACCATCGAAACCATTTATTTTGGCGGCGGCACGCCCTCGTTGTTGAGCGATGCGGAGATAGGCAATATTATTAATGCCATAACCGAAGTGCATTCGGTAGCATCGGGAGCCGAGATAACGCTGGAGGCTAACCCGGACGACCTTACACGGGAAAAATTAAGATCGCTTAAGCAAACGCCTGTTAACCGCTTTAGTATAGGGCTGCAATCGTTTTTTGATGATGACCTGCAATGGATGAACCGTGTACACAGGGGCGCGGAAGCTGAATCATCTGTAAAACGTGCGCAGGATACGGGGTTTGAGAATATTACCGTCGACCTGATATACGGTTACCCATTGCTGACCGACCAAAAATGGAAGCATAATTTAGATAAGGTATTTGAACTGGAGGTTCCGCATGTATCGGCTTATTCCATAACTGTTGAGCCAAAAACGGCGTTGGCATCGTTCATCAAACAAAAAAAACAACCGCCCATGAGCGATGAGCAAAGCGCTGCGCAGTTTATTTACATGATGGATGCTATGCAACAAAATGGCTTCGAGCATTACGAAATATCGAACTATTGCAAACCGGGGTTTTATTCGCGCCATAATTCAAATTACTGGAGGGGCGTAAAATACCTGGGGATAGGTCCGTCGGCACATTCTTATAACGGCGAAACACGCCAATGGAATATTGCCAATAATGCTAAATATATTAAAGGCATTGAAAAAGGAGAAATACCGGCCGAAACGGAACACCTTACTGAAACCAATCGCCTGAACGAATATATTATGACCGCACTGCGTACCAGTTGGGGGCTTGACTTGAATAAGCTTAACACTATAGCCACTGCTGCCGCTAACCAGCTATTGATTGAGGCTGAGCCATTTTTTGATAAGGAATGGATAAAAAAGGAAAGTGATATTATTACCCTAACCCAAACGGCGAAGCTTTATGCTGACCATATAGCATCGGAGTTGTTTTTCTAGCCCCAAAAGTCGCGTACCTACGCAATTTTTCTCACTGCGGTTTACAACTTTGTACCACCGCTGGCTATTAGAAGTTTAAAACCGCATTCGCCGGGGTGCCGTATCTTCTACCAAACAACTTACATACAAAACATGAAAAAATTAATAATCGCGGCGTTTGCTTTAGCAGCTATAGCAATAGCCCCTAACACTTACGCCCAAACCAAAATGGTTGGCGGCGCAGCTATGTATCCAACAAAAAACATTGTTGAAAATGCAGTAAACTCGAAAGATCACACCACATTGGTTGCAGCAGTGAAAGCAGCCGGTTTGGTTGAAACTTTAGAAAGTGCAGGTCCGTTCACCGTATTTGCACCGACTAACGAAGCATTTGACAAATTGCCAGCAGGCACTGTTGACAACCTGGTAAAACATGAAAACAAAGCAACATTAACTAAAATCTTAACCTACCACGTTGTGGCTGGTCGCCTAAGCGCTGCCGACCTGTGGGCAAAAGTTAAAGAAGGTAACGGTAAAGCAGAATTAAAAACTGTTGAAGGCGGTACACTTACTGTTATGGCTAAAGGCAAGAAATTATATCTTGTTGATGAAAAAGGTGGAAAATCATGGATAACTATTGCGGATGTTTTCCAAAGCAATGGTGTGATACATGTAGTGAATACGGTATTAATGCCCAATTAAAAAATAAGTTTGCAGTAACAAAAAGGCGGTTTGTTATGATATGGTGGGGCATGGACAAACTGCCGCTACAGGCTAATAGATACTTCAGTTTACCTAAAAAAAGAAGCCCGGTGCGAAAGTGCCGGGTTTTTGTTTTTGTTATTCTGATTTCTATGGAGAAACGCGTATTTAACTAATCTCTGATTACTAGTCTCTAATCTCTAACTCAAAATGTCAAAACAATATCAAAAACAATTTTGCCGTTTTTAGCTTTGTTGTTTTAATTACTTTTGGTGGTTAAATAATTGTAAACATGAGTATAATTCTAACTCCTATCGATACCGTTGATAACATCAGCAAAGAGGATTTTGTTAACAATTATTTAAACCCGCGCAAGCCGCTTATTATTCGCAGGGCCACTGAAAGCTGGCCGGCGCTAAAGAAATGGACCTTTGACTATTTGAAGGAAACCGTTGGCGATATTACTGTCCCGCTTTATGATAGCTCGAAAGCTGATCCCGCCGCGCCCATAAATGCCTCGGCGGCAGAGATGAAGTTTGGCGATTATATCGACCTGATACAAACCCAGCCTACCGACCTGCGTATATTTCTTTTCGACCCGATAAAAAGCGCCCCCGGGTTGCTGGATGATTACCGCTCGCCAACCGACCTGATGGGCGGATTTTTGGATAAATACCCTAATATGTTTTTCGGCGGCAAGGGTTCGGTTACTTTTTTGCATTACGATATCGACCTGGCGCATATATTCCACACCCATTTTAATGGCCGTAAGCATGTGATTTTGTTTGATAACAAATGGAGCGAACACCTGTACCGCATTCCGTATGCCACCTATGCGCTTGAGGATTATGATATTGAAAATCCCGACTTTGAAAAATTCCCCGCATTGGATGGGGTAGAAGGGCAGGAGGCCATATTGGAGCATGGCGACACGCTATTTATGCCAACCGGTTACTGGCACTGGATGAAATACCTCGACGGCTCGTTCTCCATATCGCTGCGCGCCTGGGACAAAAGCTGGGGCATAAAGGCCAAAAGCCTGTACAACCTTACCATACAGCGCAAGTTTGATGATATAATGAAGAAAAACTTTAAAAAACGCTATATGGACTGGAAGGAAGAATTGGCCTATGAGCGCGCGGATAAAGCGCTGGCAGCGGGAGAGCCGAGGTGAGTCTTGAGTCTAAAGTCTTTAGTCTTTTTTTAATATCGAACATCGAATACTGAATGTCGAATGATGAAGTTTGAGGCTTCATTAATTTGCTTAACAGGCGCGAGTATGTCGGGTAGGAATAGCGGGCAAAAGCTACTCGTGCCTTTTGTGTACTCCACACTTTTGGCCTTCGCCTCATACTCACGCCAGTTAAGGGGCGTTCGCTATAGGCAGGTCAATTTGCAGATAACTCCCTCATTTTTAGATTTAATGACGTGTATCATTTTTTAATTGGGAACTATTTCAAATCTTTGAAAATTCTAATTTAATACAATGAGAGCCGATACTTTTTTGCAGTACATCCATGACCACCCAAATGTAACCATTGAGTTGGCTACGATTCCTGAATTAAAAACCAATGAACTGGAAGTAATACAAGTATTAACCGGATTGGCGTACGATGATTATATAACTAAACTAAACAGCACTTATCAAATAACTGATAAAGGCAACTTTTATTTGGAAAGGTTAAAGAGATAGGTTGCCCAAACTGCCTTACAGTTGATCCTTTTAAGGCGCGAATTCTTCACCCAACTTATCTCAACCCAATGTCATTTTTCCTTCCCGCTATTTTAACAACTCCAAACAATCCTACTTTTATGTGTTTAAACAATCATTATAAAACCACATGAAAACAAGCAAATTATATGAACCTGCAAAGGTTGGCGCTATAGAATTAAAGAACCATATCGTAATGTCGCCTATGACGCGGTGCCGGGCAATAGGTAACGTGCCTAACGACCTGGTAGCTGAATATTACAAACAGCGCTCGGGCGCGGGGTTGATTGTTACCGAAGGTACTTCGCCGTCGCCTAATGGATTGGGTTATGCCCGCATACCGGGCATATTCAGCAAGGAACAGGTTGAGGGCTGGAAAAAAGTGACCTCGGCAGTTCATGGCGCAGGCGGGAAGATATTTGTACAGTTGATGCATACCGGCCGGATAAGTCACCAGCTGAATTTACCTGAAGGAGCAGTAATACTGGCACCATCGGCAGTAAAGGCAGCCGGGCAAATGTGGACCGATGCCGCGCAAATGCAGGATCTGCCTACACCAAAAGCGATGACTGCTGAAGAAGTTCAATCTACAAAAGCTGAATATATTACCGCCGCTAAAAATGCTGTTGAAGCAGGTTTTGACGGTATTGAGCTGCATAGTGCAAATGGCTATTTGCTGGAGCAGTTTTTATCACCCGTAAGTAATATCCGTACCGATAATTATGGTGGAAGTGTTGAGAACCGCGCACGTTTTGTGCTTGAAGTGGCAAAAGGCGTGGTTGAAGCTATTGGCAAGGAAAAAGTTGGTATACGTTTGTCGCCATACGGTGTAGCGAGCGATATGCCGCATTATTCGGAGATAGATGCCACCTATGAATACCTTGCTACTGAGTTAAGTAAAATAGGCATAGCCTATGTGCATGTGGTTGATCATTCGGCTATGGGCGCTCCTGCAGTTCCGTTAGCAATTAAGGAAACCATCCGCAAAGTGTTTAAGAATACTTTTATCCACGCAGGGGGTTATATCCAAAAAACGGCTGAAGCGGATGTTGAAAGCGGTTTATATGACCTGGTGGCCATTGGTCGCCCGTTCATCAGCAACCCTGATCTGGTGGAGCGTTTCAAAAATAACTGGCCGCTTTCATCAGATTTAGATATGAACACTTTTTATAGTGCCGATGCGGTGGGGTATACGGATTACCCGGTGTATAAGGCGTAAAATATTTCTGTTCTGTAGGGTTTCTTTCAGTCTCCACTTGGGGCGAAGGAAACCCTGCGCCGAACGGATATTTAGGCTAAAGCCGGATCATTGTTTATAGTGTTCCGTTGGCTGAAGCCAACGGCAATTAATGAATTCCAATTTTATTGCCGTCCCTTTTAAGGGACGGATAACATACAAAGGTATAACGGGCTTTAGCCAAACCCACCATTAAGATTTAACACTCCCTTAACACCTGCTAAAAATTAATTTCGTTACTTTGTACTAGCTTCGGTGTATGCTTTGCTCGCGGGTAAACTGTTATCGATGGTAAATTGATTAAACTCATGAGCTTTATATTGCGTCCTGTCGACACCGTCGATACTATTAGCCCCTCCGATTTCAAGAAAAATTATTTAGATAAGCGTCGTCCACTGATTATAAAAGGCCTCACCAAAAGCTGGCCGGCCCGCGAAAAATGGACGGCTGAATATTTAAAACAGGTAGTAGGCAGCAAGGTTGTGCCTTTGTACGATAATTCTAAAGCCGACCCTTCCAAACCGATTAACTCATCAGCAGCTGAAATGCCCTTTGATGCGTATATCGACCTGATAAAATCGCAGCCTACTGAACTGCGTATTTTCTTCTTCAATATATTTAAACAGGCCCCACAGCTTTTGGATGATATTGTGCTGCCAAAAGATTTGATGGGTGGGTTTTTAGAGAGCATGCCCGCCATGTTTTTCGGCGGATCAAATTCGGTTACGTTTTTACATTACGACATCGACCTGCCGCATATATTCCATACCCATTTTGGCGGACGCAAGCACGTGATATTGTTCGAGAACAAATGGAAACACAGGCTATACTGCATCCCCAATGCCACCTACGCACTCGAGGATTATGATGTGGCTAATCCTGATATTAAAAAATTCCCGGCGCTGGATGGGGTAGAGGGTTTCGAGGTTTTCCTTGAGCATGGCGATACGCTGTTTATGCCGACCGGCTATTGGCATTGGATGAAATACCTGGATGGCTCGTTTTCGTTAAGTCTGCGTGCCTGGGATGCTTCGCCGGTGCGCAAGGCAGCCAGTTTGTACAACCTTGCTGTTAAAGGTGGTTTGGATAGTTTGTTGAAAATGACTTTTAAGGCTAAATATGCAAAGCGAAGAGAAAAAGTTGCTGTGAAAAGGGCGAATAGGGCGTTGGCGGCAGGTTCTCCGAGATAATACCCGTGGTGTCATGTTAAGGTTCTCTGAACATGGGGGCCAAGGCCTCTGCGCTCACCCTTCGACAAGGATGACACCCTTTTTTGTATTTTTTGACTTTTTAATTTTAGCTTTTGACTTTATGAAGTGTGGTCACAAACGATCTTCCATTCCCCATTAATTTTTTTGAACCATAGAGTGAAGTACCCTCCTAATGCGCCGGCTTTTCTGTCGAGGTGCCATGAGCCGAGTACAAAGGCGTTTTCTTTATCGAGCACGTTTATTTTTATCAGTCCAAAAGTTAGTTTGCCCATTGCGGCCTTGTTGGGATATGCCTTTTTATACCGGTTTAGGGTGTTTTGCCAGCCGTATAAGGGCGCGGACTTGCCTATGAACATTACCGAGTCGGATTTCCAGTAGCCTTGCATAAAGCTGTTGATATCGCCCTTGTTCCAGGCGGTTTGCTGGTCGTTCATTAGTTTGATTATGGCTTGCTTGTCTTGAGCGAAGAGGGTGCCGGAAATAAGTAGCAAAAAGCAGCAAAGGATATATTTTTTTAGAACCATGATGAAGCAGATTAAACAAAATTTACAGGATAAAAGTGCGAAAAAGCGATGGAATAAACATCCGTTAAATCAGAAAAAT
>CAIWRU010000214.1 GCA_903915155.1 uncultured Mucilaginibacter sp. | reverse complement strand
TAGCCTCTGACGAGGCAAAATTCTTTTTCTTATCTTTTCTACAAAGGGGTAGCCCTTACCAGGGCATATTCATTCTACTTTCGGGGCGATTTTGTTTTTTGTTGCACATGCAGGCTAATATAAGTAACCGAACTATCACCAGGTGCATGTACCAGCACCGCTGTACATTTCCCATTCGAGTCGACTTCAAAGCCTATACCGGCTGCATAGTCGTCATAAAGCGAGGTTTTTTTATCGGTGCCACCTGGCACAGCGCGCTGTTTTAACTTATATATTTTCATTACATCCTTCAACTCCGACCCCACGCCGGCATAGTCGGCAGTTTTAAATTTGGGGTGCGTGGTGCGTATTTCTTTAATATAACTTACCGAATTATCCGCATTACCCATATTCCGGTGCGAATAAGTGGTGGTTTCATAAACATGGCCGTTTGCACGCGCCGTCCATTGCATCATTAATGCGCCCATCGCCGCATCCGTAAAACTGGGGTGGCCTAATTTTGCCGCCAGGCTGTCGGCATCGGCATTAATGTAAATATGGCCTATCTTTTTGCCGGGAATGATCATGTGGACAGGAGAAACAGCTTTGATCGATGAAGTATCGGCTGTGTGCAGGCTATCAGCTAACGACTGTTTTGCTACAGGCTGAACTTGGTTACAGGCAAACAATACAATGGCAATAACTGGTATAAAAATGTATTTCATCATATCTTTTTAAATCATGTATATACTATAACCAATTCAGCATAATTTTGTTATTTGCAATATGATTACCCCGGGGCAGCAGGTTATCCGCAATTGGTATAAACAAAAAAACTGGCAACAGTTCGCTTTCCAAGGCGAAATGGAGGCGGCTTACTTGGGTGGGTATTCCGGTTTGCTCAATGCCCCCACCGGCAGCGGTAAAACATTCGCGTTATTCCTCCCTTTTTTAGCTGATTACATCAACAAGCATCCCGACAGCTACACCCGTAATACGAATAATGGCCTGCTGATGTTATGGATAACCCCATTACGTGCACTAACCAACGACATCCGGAAAGCCATGCAGGAGGTGTGCGATGAGATTGGCCTCCCCTGGAAAATAGCCACCCGCACCGGCGACACACCCGCCGCCGAAAAAGCCGCCCTGAAAAAGAAACTACCCGAAGTACTCCTCACCACCCCCGAAAGCCTGCACCTCATGCTCGCCCAAAAGGAATACCCAAAAATATTCTCCGGCTTGCAGGTGGTGGTTATCGATGAGTGGCATGAGTTGTTAGGAACAAAAAGGGGCGTACAAGTGGAGTTGGGATTGTCCAGGTTGAAAGTCTTAAGTCGTGAGTCTTTAGTTCAAAGTCACCCAAAAACAGACTATGGACCATCGACTATGGACTATCGACTAAGAATCTGGGGCATCTCCGCCACCATCGGTAACCTCGAACAAGCATCCGAAGTACTACTCGGCAACGACTTCCCACCCGAAAAAACCACCATGGTACGAGCGAACCTGGAGAAGAAACTGGAGATCAAATCCATCATCCCCGAAAATATCGAGAACTATTCATGGGCGGGGCACATCGGCGTAAAATTGCTGCCGCAGGTAATGGAGATAGTGGCCAAAAGCAAAACCACGCTCATATTTACCAATACCCGTTCGCAGTCGGAGATATGGTACCATGCCATTTTGGATAACTATCCCGAGTATGCCGGCGTAATGGCCATGCACCACGGCTCGCTCGATAATGAATTGCGCAATTGGGTCGAAGCTGCTTTACATGCTGAAGCGCTGAAGGTGGTAGTATGCACCTCAAGTCTTGACCTTGGGGTCGATTTCCGCCCGGTCGACAGCGTGGTTCAGGTAGGTAGCCCCAAAGGTGTGGCCCGCTTTATGCAGCGTGCCGGGCGCAGCGGTCACCATCCCGGCGCGGTATCAAGGGCATGGTTCGTACCTACGCATTCCCTCGAATTACTGGAAGGTGCCGCATTAAAGCAAGGCATAAAACAGGGTATATACGAAAGCCGCGACCCCATGCTGCTTACCATGGACGTGCTGATACAATACATGGTTACGCTGGCGGTATCCGATGGCTTTCGCGCCGATGAATTGTTCAACGAAGTGAAAACCACCTTCGCATTTGCTGATCTTACCCGAAAGGAATATAACCAGCTGCTTGATTTCATCACTAATGGCGGCAAAACGCTTGCGGCTTATGACGAATTTTTAAAGGTTGAAGTTGAGAACGGCTTATTTAAAGTGAACAGCCGTAGGGTAGCCATGCGCCATCGCCTAAGCATCGGCACCATCACCAGCGATTTGAATATCCGGGTAAAATGGTTGAGCGGCGGCAGCCTGGGTACGGTTGAAGAAGGTTTTATATCCAAGCTTAAACCCGGCAACACCTTTTGGTTCGCGGGCCGTAGTTTAGAATTTATCAGGGTGAAGGAAATGACTGCTTACGTAAAAAAATCAAACTCCACCAAAGGATTGATACCAAGCTGGAACGGTGGACGGATGCCGCTATCATCGCAACTCTCCGCTGTTTTTCGCGACAAGCTGGATGAAGTGGCGCACGGCATTGAAAAGGATGAAGAAGTGATAGCGCTTAAACCCCTGTTCGAATTACAAAAGCAGCTATCGCACCTGCCCGAGAGCCACGAGTTTTTAATAGAATCCTTCAAATCCCGCGAGGGCCATCATTTATTATTTTACCCATTTGAAGGCCGGCTGGTGCATGAAGGCATGGCATCGCTGCTGGCCTATCGCATCAGCAAAATAAAAAGTGCCAGTTTCTCCATCGCCATGAATGATTATGGCTTTGAATTATTAACCGACGACGATGTGCCAATAGAAGAAGTACTGGAAGACGCAGGATTTTTTTCTATAGATAATTTATTGGAGGATATCCAGCATAGCCTCAACGCCAATGAAATGGCCCGCCGCCGTTTTCGCGATATTGCGCACATAGGCGGCCTGGTATTCACAGGTTATCCCGGTCAGCAGGTAAAAAACAAACATTTGCAGGCATCCACCTCATTGCTGTTTGACGTATTTAGCGAATACGAGCCTGATAATTTATTAGTTCGACAGGCATATAATGAAGCACTGGCTTTTCAATTGGAAGAATTCCGGCTTAGACTTGCCTTGCAACGTATCGCAAAGCAAAGCATCGTCTTAAAAACCATCGAGCGCCCAACCCCATTCGCATTCCCTATAATGGTCGACAGCCTGGGCCGTGAGCGCCTCACTACCGAAACCATGGAGGAACGCATAGCCAAAATGGCCCGCAGTTATGGAGCCGAAGGCGTTAAAGATGCAGAATCCAAACGCACCCGCAAACCCGGAATTGTTAGGAAAAAAGGCTTCTGATATAACTGATTGTTAATAATGATTTACAGTAACTAATTATATTTACTCATCCGCTTTGTCATCCTGAATGCAATGAAGGATCTTCTAAGATAGATAAGTAGCCCGTCTGTAAATAATAGAAGATGCTTCGTGCCTCAGCATGATAAAATAAACTTTTTACTAAAAAAATTAGTATTTACAAAAAACTATTTTTATATTTGTTTTGAACAATTAATACGATGAGCAACGCAAACGCAGACAAATTAAAGGCATTACAGCTTACACTCGATAAGCTGGAAAAGTCATACGGAAAAGGTACTATAATGAAACTTGGCGATACCGCCATTGAACCTATCGAAGTAATATCAACAGGCTCATTAGGCCTTGATATTGCATTGGGTGTTGGCGGCCTGCCCAAAGGCAGGGTTGTTGAGATATACGGGCCCGAATCATCAGGTAAAACCACCCTGGCCATACATGCCATTGCCGAATCGCAAAAACGTGGTGGTATCGCAGCCTTTATTGATGCAGAGCATGCGTTCGACCGTTTTTATGCTAAGAAATTAGGCGTTGATGTGGAGAACCTGCTGATCTCACAACCCGATAACGGCGAACAAGCTCTCGAAATTGCCGATAACCTCATCCGTTCAGGGGCTATTGATATATTGGTTATCGACTCGGTAGCCGCACTGGTGCCAAAAAGCGAAATTGAAGGCGAAATGGGCGATTCTAAAATGGGATTGCATGCCAGGTTAATGTCGCAGGCGTTGCGTAAATTAACGGGCACTATAAGCAAAACAGGATGCTGCTGCATATTCATTAACCAGCTACGCGAAAAAATTGGTGTGATGTTTGGTAACCCCGAAACTACTACCGGCGGTAACGCCCTTAAATTTTACGCTTCGATACGTTTGGATGTACGCCGTATATCGCAAATAAAAGATACCGACGAAGTATCGGGTAACCGCGTTAAAGTTAAAATAGTAAAGAACAAGGTAGCGCCACCTTTCCGCGTAGCCGAATTTGATATTATGTTTGGCGAAGGTATATCAAAAGCCGGCGAAATAATCGACCTGGGTGTTGAGCACAACATCATCAAAAAAGCAGGTTCATGGTTCAGCTACGGCGAAACCCGCCTGGGCCAGGGCCGCGATGCCGTTAAGCAATTGCTTTTAGATAACCCCGAACTAATGGAAGAACTGGAAGGCAAAATTAAAGAAGTAGTAACCGGCGAACATTTGGCAGAAGCATAAATTAAATATCGCAAAGTTTTAAGAGTGATTTATATAGCAAAGCCTTCCTGAACAGGGAAGGCTTTTACTTTCTATATGCGTTTCTCGCCGCGGTTGCTGTCCGCACAAACAGCGCCAATATCACTTAGTTCAACTATTCTTCCTTTTTCTTCTCCTTACTTACCAACTCTGTAAAACTCTTAGCTGCATTAGTAAACTCCGATGGCATCAAAATAACAGTAGTAGTGTTATTATCTATCCCAATTTCCGAGAGCATCTGCATTCGCCTTAACTCAAGGGCAATAGGGCTGCCTTCCATTTGTTTGGCGCCCTGTGTTAATTTTATGGATGCTTCCAGTTCAGCCTCAGCTTTAATTATGCGGGCTCGTTTTTCGCGAATAGCTTCTGCCTCACGGGCCATGGCGCGCTGCATGGATTCGGGGATCTCCACATCCTTCATTTCTACCATCTCAATTTTTATTCCCCACGATTCGGTAGCCGTATCAACCATTTTTTGCATGGTAGAATTGATCTGCTCGCGCTCGCGCAAAACCTCATCCAGCAAATGCTGACCGATGATATTACGCAACGCCGTAACCGAAAACTGGTAAACCGCCTGGTTATAATTGGCTACTTTAATAATGGCATTTTCAGGATTTGTCACCCTAAACCATAGTACCGCATTCACCTTTATGGTTACACTATCCTTAGTGATAGTTTCCTGTGCTTCCAGATCGACAGTACGGGTACGTATATCCACTGTTATTTGCCTGTCAACAAACGGGATGATCAAATAAATACCGGGCCCTTTTGTAGCATGATACCTGCCCAAACGAAAAACGATGGCGCGTTCATATTCCTGGGCTATGCGTACACCCATAGCCAATAAAACCAATGCAATAAAAATTACAATTCCTGCGATCATGATATGCTAAGATTTAAATTTAAGCTCTCGCTTGCCTGTTAATTCCGGGAGAATTTTTAATATCGGGGAAAGGAGCACGGCAATGCGATATACATGATAAATGTATATACTATAATCCTGATAGTAAAACTTTTATAAGGATATATTAATCGATAAGAATAGCCTGACCAGGTCTACTACTTCACCTGTTTATAAATCCCCTTCAAATTCCGCCCCATTTCCTTATAATCCAAACCATAACCAACCACAAAGTCATTCTCTATCTCAAATCCTACATATTTTAGCTCATCAATTTTGCTCAGCAGGGACTTCGGTTTAAGCAGTAAAGAGCAAAGTTTTAACGAGGCAGGGCCTTTTATCTTCAATTTCTCTATCAGGTAGCGTGCGGTGTTGCCGGTATCAACAATATCTTCAATAACTACCACATCGCGGCCGCTTATGTCCATAATAAAATCAATATCATCGCGTATTTTGCTGCTTTTTGTGCCTCCGTAGTAGGAAGCCAGCTTGGTAAAAGTTATTTCGCAGGGTATATCAATTTGCTTTATCAGGTCGGCAATAAATAAAAAGCTGCCGTTAAGTACACCTATAAATATGGGTTTAGTATCTGCATAATCCGCATTTAACTGGGCGCCAATAGCTTTCACACGTTTCTCAATCGCATCAGCCTTTATAAGTGGCTCAAAGTCAAGGTCTACTATTTTCATATGCCTAATATAAGTAGAATGCGTTGCAAATAAAAAGTAAAACAATTTTTGACAGGAGAAGAGTTAAGTTATTCCTAAAAAATGTAACAATAATATCACAAATCAAAACAAAACCCCCGTTTTGAAATTAACCCTTAAACGCTGATGCCTAAGTGGTTAAAAATTTCGTTAAAAATATTCGCCGGGCTCGTAACTTTATTGTTACTCGCGTTAATAGGTGGCACTGTTTATATTTCTTACAATAAAGCCAAAGTACTGGCATTGGTAAATACGGAACTAAAAACCAATATCAATGGCACCATTATTATCGGCGATATGGAACCTGAATTTTTCAAAGGATTCCCCGAGATATCGCTGCGGCTAAAGAATGTGCTCATACGTGACGAACGTTTTTCACAACATCACCACACATTATTGGATGCCAATGATTTTGCCGTTTCGCTTGATGCGCTACCAAGATTAGGTGGTACAGTAAAGATCAATCACATTGCCATCAGTAATGCTACTGTGGATATCTACACCGATAGTACGGGCTACAGTAACACGTCGGTGTTTGGCAAGGGTAGCAAAAAGAAGAATAGTTCATCCCCGGGCTCATCAACCGAGTTGAAGAAATTCAGCCTTACCAACGTAAGTTTTAGTGTCAATGATCAAAAAGCTAAAAAGCTGTTCAGTTATGTGGTAAACGACATACACGGTAAAATGGATTACCCCGACTCAGGCTGGATGGCCAGTTTTCATTTAGATGTTATTACCAAGAGTATGGCCTTCAGCACCGCACATGGCAGCTTTATTAAAGGTAAAGACCTGGAAGGTGACTTTACCGCGAGTGAAAACAACGGTAGGATAACCGTAAATACTGATGGGCTCGATATTGGCGATGATAACTTTAAAATAAACGCGGTATTCGAAACGGCTAAATCGCAGCCAACCTTTGTTTTTCATATAGTAAACGACCATATTTTGTGGCGGAACGCGGCGGCGCTGTTATCAAAGAATATTACCATCAAACTAAATATGTTCGATATTGATCAGCCAATAGCGGTAACTGCTCTTATTTCCGGTAGTTTTGAAGGTGGCCAGGATCCCTCCCTGTACGTTACTGCTAAAGTAAAAAACAGCACCGTAACTATCCCCGGTGCTAAACTTAATAATTGCAGTTTTGATGGCATATTTACCAATAACTACCAAAAAGGGAAAGGTTATAGCGATGACAATTCCGTTATTCGTTTCATAGGCATGAACGGCGTTTATAACCAATTGCCTTTCAATATCGATACGGGTAGTATCATTAATTTAAATAACCCCATTGCTACGGGCAATTTCAGGGCTGCTTTCCCGGTTCGGAATTTGAATGGCATATTGGGTACAAAGGTAGCCCGGTTTGACGACGGCAACGCTGCTATTAACCTGCGGTACAAAGCCGATATTGTAAATTACCGCCTGAACAAACCCCTGGTAGCCGGAAGTATCAATTTAAAAAATGCCGATTTTAGTTACATACCGGCTAATCTTACTTTAAAAAATTCATCATTATCACTCAATTTTGTTGGCAACAACCTGGTGATAAATAATGTGCGTTTACAAAGCGGCCGAAGCGTGGTGAATATGAACGGGCGCGTAAATAACTTTTTGAACCTATACTACAATGCCCCCGAAAAAATAGTACTTACCTGGAACATCCGAAGCCAGGAATTATACCTGGGCGAGTTTCTTGGCTTCCTGAACGATGGGGGCGATACCCAAGCAACTCCGAAAAGCGGTAACAGTGGCAACGCTATAGACCAACTGAGTAATATGCTGCAGAAAGGAAGCGCAGAACTGCACATACAGGCCGATAACGCACATTACTTTAAATTTTTAGCAACAGATGTTCATGCCGATATCGTCACTTCGCCCGGTGGTATTGCTATTAAAAGTGTGGGCTTAAAAAACGCTGGTGGCTCATTAAGGATTAATGGATATATTACAAGGGGCAAAGCCATAAAGTTGGCTCTTAATACTACTGTAAGCAAGGTTAATGTACACGATTTTTTTTATGATTTTGATAATTTCGGCTTAAAGGATTTTACCTATCAAAATCTTGAGGGCCTTTTATCTGCACGAACAAATATTACAGCCGGCATGACTACCAAAGGCACCTTGATACCCGGATCGATAAATGGCACAGTGGACATTAATCTGCAGCAAGCAGCCTTGATCAATTTTAAACCCTTATTAGGAGTTGGTAAGTTCGCTTTCCCTTTCCGAAACCTCAAAAATATCACCATTCCCAATCTTGACGGCCACTTTAAAATTAATGGTGATAAAATAGAAATAGCACCAATGAAAATAAGCTCGAGCGTATTGAACATAGATGTGGCCGGTACCTATGGGCTTACCAATGGCACAAATATCGCCATGGATATCCCACTGCGTAATCCAAAGGGCGATACAACAGATAAGAAAAGATACAAGGGTATTGTGCTGCACATATTGGCCAAAGCCGACGAAACAGGTAAAATTAAGATAGGTTTTAACAAGGAGCGGAAGAATAAGAACAAGGACAAACAACAGGACAAGCCGTCGGATGAAACCCCTGCGTTAAACCCAACCCAAAAATAGCCTGCTAAACACTATCTTTACCTCCTCATGATCGATTACGAGGTCCATACACTTTCAAACGGTATACGCATTTTACATAAGCATTCGCCATCGGCAATTACACATTGCTGCTTTGTGGTTAATGCCGGTTCGCGCGATGAGCCGGAGCATAAAGAAGGCGTAGCGCATTTTATTGAACACCTTTTATTTAAGGAAACTGAAAGGCGCAGTACCAACCAAATCCTTAACCGGCTTGAATTAGTGGGCGCCGACCTTAATGCCTACACCACTAAAGAATACACCTGTATACACGCTTCGTTGCTAAAACAGCATTTGGGGCGGGCTATGGACCTGTTCGAAGATATTCTTTTCCATTCCACTTTCCCTGAAGATGAAATGGAAAAGGAACGCGGGGTGATACTGGATGAAATAGCCTCCTACCTCGATCAGCCCGAGGAAGCCATACAGGATGACTTTGAGGCGCTGTTATTCAAAAACCATCCTATAGGCAACAATATTTTAGGCACACCGGAAACAGTTGGCGCTTTTAACAAAGCTGATATTACCAACTTTATAGCTGCCAACTATAATACAGCCGAAATGGTGTTTGCTGTTTTTGGCAATTATGATCTTAAAAAAGTAGTAAAGCTGGCCGAAAAATATTTTGGGCCGATAGCAGCTAATTCAACAATCAAAACAAGGTTAGCACCAAAAGTAAACATAGGCGAATCGGTAATTGTACAGCGCCCTATATCGCAGGCGCATTGCATGCTGGGCGGCGGCGCTTACCCCGCTAAGCATCCGCATAAATATGGATTGTTGCTGCTGAACAATTTATTGGGCGGCATGGGCATGAGCAGCCGACTGAACCTGGAGATACGCGAAAAATACGGTATTGCCTATACCGTCGAATCGAGTTATACAACATTTTCCGATACCGGCATCTTCTCGGTTTATTTTGGGACTGATACAGAGAAAGCCGAAAAAGCTCTAAAGCTGGTACACAAAGAGCTAAAAAAATTGCGCGACCAGCAATTAGGCACTTTGCAATTGCAGCAGGCAAAACAAAAATTTATAGGGCAGATAGCCTTAGCCGAAGAAAACCGGCTAAGCCTGATAATAGGCATGGCAAAAAGCTTGCTTGATTTTGGCAGCGTTGATAGCCTGGAGCAAATATTCGCTAAAATAAATGCCGTTACTGCCGCCGATCTGTTAGAAATAAGTAATGAAATATTTGATGTTGCCAAGATGACAACCCTACTTTTTGAACCTAACCAATAATCCTGTATTTTTGCATAATGAAGTACCCGATAATAGCTTACGGCGATCCTGTTTTGCGTAGAAAAGCAACCGCTATCGAGCCGGATGAGTATCCGCACATTAAACAAATAATCGACGATATGTACGAAACCATGTACGGCGCCCGTGGCGTGGGCCTGGCTGCTCCGCAAGTGGGCCTGTCAATGCGTTTATTTGTTATCGATGCTTCGGTATTTGCCGATGAAGAACCTGATCTGAAAGACTTCAAAAAAACCTTTCTCAATGCCACCATTTTAGAAGAAACCGGGGAAGAATGGGGTTTTAACGAAGGCTGCCTTAGCATACCCGACATAAGGGAAGATGTTTACCGTAAGCCTACTGTTAAAATTTCTTATTATGATGAGAACTGGAAACACCATGAAGATATATTCTCGGGCCTGGCAGCAAGGGTAATTCAACACGAGTACGACCACATTGAAGGTAAACTATTTACTGATAAGCTTAGCCCGTTACGCAAACGCCTTATTGAAAAGAGACTCAATGATATTTCAAAAGGGATAGTTGATGTGGAATATAAAATGAAGTTCCCGGCAGTTAAAAAAGGCCGTTAATTATCGCCGTTAGATTGCCTGCTTTTATCGCCCTGCGATATCTGGTTAATAAAACTACCCCATGCCAGCGGGTTTAGTAACGGGTTAGGCGTTATGGAGTGTTGGTTCAAAATGCTGTTATTCAAACCCTGGTAATTAGCGTCCCCTATTTCCTGCCCGTCGCGGGCTAAGGTGCTCATCAGCGCAAAAATGGTTGAGTGGCTAACATTCTTACGGGCTATTGCCAGGTCGTCATCGGCAATTTTCATCACCAAAAAGTCTTTTTTAAACTCATCAGTCGTAGCCCATGGAAACACGTGGAATGTTGGCAGGTTAACTATCATTGGCTTTATCATTACCTGCACAGTGTAGCTTTTGCTGGTTACATTGGCCGGTATTACAACCTTAGTTGGGGCATAACCAACACAGGTAAAAACCAGTGTATCCTGCTCATGCGCCACAAACGAAAAATAGCCTTCGTAGTTTGACGAATTAATGGTTTTGTGCGTAGCGCTATTGGTAATGTTTACATAGGGCACAATTACTTTATTACTGTCAGCATTATGCACAATACCACTAAACTGTACCAACGGTTGTTCTTTGTTTTGTGCAAACGCCGTTACCGTAATAAATAAAAATAATATGCCGATTATATATTTCATCTGCCTTTCAGCCTCTTCGTTCTTATACCTTGTTCCGTCAAAATTTGTTCCGAAAAATTAAACAAAAATAGGGTTATGCTGCATTACGCAATGCAATTTAACAATACTTAACATTAGCGCAAATTTTCGGGGAGTACCGCGTTAGGGTCGTCAATATCGGTTAGGTTTATTGCCTCAATGCCTACTATCTCGGGCACCGCCTTTTTTATAGCCTGTTCAATGCCCGCCTTCAGCGTCATGATGCTCATTGGGCACGAACCGCATGAACCAAGCAATTTTAATCTAACTATGTGGTCAGGAGTGATCTCCTCAATAGAAACATTCCCGCCATCAGCCTCCAAATACGGACGAATCGAATCCAGTGCTGCTTCTACCTGATCTAATAAACTCATTTTTACTAATTTATAAAGTAAAGTTATTAATTATTTACAATAATACTATTACCTGCTGCTATGGCATTTGAGATGGACACTTGCTGCGCCACCCTTTTTGCCAGATCAATAAAGGCTTTTGATTGTACCGAATATTCATCCAGCACAATCGGCGTACCTGCATCGCCCGAATCGCTTATACCTTTTACCAATGGAATTTCGCCCAAAAAAGGCACATCTAATTGGTTGGCCAGTTTCTCGCCGCCTCCTTGTCCGAAGATGTAATACCTATTTTCGGGCAACTCAGCAGGCGTAAAGTACGACATGTTCTCAACTATGCCCAGTATGGGCACATTAATAGCAGGCATTAAAAACATACCTATTCCTTTTCTCGCATCAGCTAATGCCACGTTCTGTGGAGTTGTAACAATAACCGCACCAGTAACCGGGAAAGTTTGTGTTATGGTGATGTGTATATCGCCTGTACCCGGCGGCAGATCGACCACCAAATAATCCAGCTCACCCCAATCGGCATCATTAAAAAGCTGCTTAACAGCGGTTGATACCATTGGCCCACGCCACGGCACGGGTTGGTTAGGATCGGTAAAAAAGCCTATGGATAACAGCTTTATGCCAAATTTCTCAATCGGTTCAATACGTGTTTTACCATCCGCAGTTTGGCTTGCTTTGGGTTTTGCGCCTTCCAGCCCAAACATAATCGGGATAGAAGGACCGTAAACATCAGCGTCGATCAATCCAACTTTCGAGCCGGATCTTGCCAGCCCCAGCGCCAGGTTTACCGCTACAGTTGATTTGCCTACACCGCCCTTACCACTCGCAACAGCTATAATATTTTTAACGCCGGGCACACCTGTATTTTTCTGCGTGGTAACCTGCGATGTCATATTAATATGTATATCAGCGTCCTTGCTTACAAAATACAGCACCGCATTTCGGCAGGCATTTTCTATCATTGCCTTTAACGGGCATGCCGGTGTGGTCAATATAACCGAGAAGCTAACGCGATTGCCATCTATCTGGATATCCTGTATCATGTTAAGGGTAACCAGGTCCTTTTTCAGGTCGGGCTCCTCAACATTGCCAAGGGCTTGTAATATTTGTTCTTTGGTGATACTCATAATCACCACAAATTTACTAAAACCATGTGGTGAATTTGTCATTTGAATGATAAAATGGGGATGCATTGAAAGTCTTGGCAAATGTTTAATTTTGGCTAAAGCTATCCGCAACTGATATATTTTATCCGTCCATTAAAAGGGACGGCAATGATATTTTAAGCCCATCTTTCCCTTTTTAAATAATTGCCGTTTAGGGTAGTGATCGCCGAAAAGTAATAAGCCGCTTTATATCAGGAAAAATTTTAACAGCCCCTGCGTTTGTGTCGTATAAGATTTAGTTTAGTTTTGGATAAATTTTTTTAGATGCAGCGTATCAAACCTAAATATATCCGCATTGGCGGTATTGTACTTGCTACCTTACTTATTATAGTTTTAATTGCCGGCTACATAGCCTATTCAAAGCGCGAAGCATTTCTGCAAAAAGAGCTGGTTAGTGCAGAAGTAAAAGCAAAAAGGGATTATAACCTGGATATAAAAATAGGCTCGGCTAATTTTACCGGGCTTAATACCGTATCATTTTCTGACATTACCATAGTTCCTCAAGACCGCGATAGCTTACTGGCCATAAAAAAGCTTAGTGTTAGTGTTAAACTAATGCCGCTTATTATTGGCGAGGTGAAATTAGGCGAGGTAACCCTGGACGACGCTCACCTGAACCTTACCGATGTTAACAAGGTTAAAAACTTTGATTTCCTGTTTAAAAAGAAAAAGGACACCACGGCAAATACCGATTCAAAACTTAATCTTGCTGATCTGGCCAATCACCTCATTAACCAGTTCCTTTACAAGATACCTGACGATCTTAACCTGAAAAATTTCCTGTTAACTTATACCAGCGATACGTCTCACCTAAAATTATTAACTACCACCGCCACCATAAAAGGCGGCAACCTAACATCAACCATTATTGTTGATGATGGGCAGGCGACGTGGCACTTCGTGGGTAAAATGCACCCTTCAGATAGAGATATTGATATAAGACTATATGCCGATGGTAAAAAGGTGGAATTGCCGCTGATAGAAAGAAGATTCAAAACTAAATTCAGCTTTGATACCATTACCACACGGCTTTCAAAAGTTAGCCATAGCGGTGGCGAAACAAGAATATTCGGTTCATGGTCGGTAAGCAACCTGCTTATTAACAACAGTAATTTATCCGAAAACGATATTGTTATCCCTAATGCATCCATTGATGCCAATGTATTCGTGGGCCCCAATTACATATCGCTCGATAGTTCATCGGTCATCCACCTAAAAAAACTGACTGCTAACCCCTACGTGAAATACACACTGAGCCCTGTTAAGATATACGAGGTGAAAATAAATACCGGCTGGCTTAATGCGCAAGATATATTCGATTCATTCCCCGGCGGTACATTTGATTCATTACAGGGGATGAAGGTTGCCGGCAAACTGAACTACAGCCTTAATTTTTATTTAGATACCTCGAATCCAGACGGTGTGCAATTCAATTCGGAAATGGATAAGGACCATTTCAAAATATTGAAATACGGAAAAACCGACTTTACTATGATGAACCACCCGTTCATGCATCAGCCTTATGAGATAAAAAACCAGCCGCCGCCATTTATGGTGGGACCGCAAAATCCTGATTTTACCCCGCTTGAGGATATTGCTGTTGATACCCGCAACGCGGTAATGACTTCTGAAGACCCATCATTTTACACTAATAACGGCTTTGTTGAAGAATCTTTACGCAAATCAATAGCTACCGATTTCAAAAACAAGAAATTTACCCGTGGCGGCAGTACTATATCCATGCAGCTAATACGCAACACATTCCTCAACCGCGATAAAAACCTGGCCCGTAAGGTTGAGGAAATTTTGATAGTTTGGCTAATAGAAAACAATCACCTGGCAACCAAGGACCGCATGCTGGAGGTTTACTTTAACATAGTTGAGTGGGGCTATCATATTTACGGTATTGGTGCGGCATCGCGGTATTATTTCGGCAAAACACCATCGCAGCTTACTTTGGGCGAGAGCATTTTCCTGGCAAGTTTACTGCCAAACCCAAAAGCAGGCCTTTACGCCTTTCAGCCCGATGGCAGCTTACGCCAGGGTTTGCATGGTTATTTTAATTTAATAGGCAATTTAATGGCAGGCCATGGCAAAGCGCAGCGCGATAGCAATGCTTACGGCTTTTACGAGGTTCGGTTGAAAGAGAGCCTGCGCAGGGGCATAAGTAACCTTGATACTGCGAAAGTTGACAGCCTGATGCAACAAAGCAATGATGACGATGCTATACCTATAGTGGAGCCCGAAAAGAAAATGAACTTTTTCCAGCGCTTGTTTGGCAAAAAGGATACAACAAGCAAGACCACTAAAAAAGAAGTTAAAAAAACCAATCACAGCACGCTTGTTGATTATGGCGATGGTATTGTGATTGATACAGCAGGAAAAACAAAAAAACAGATACGACAGGAGAAGCGCGCGCTTAAAAAACAGCAAAAACTGCTGGGAAATGAGAGCAAAGAAAACGGCGGGGAGTAACGAATTGTAATAATATTACAATTTTATTTGCCTTTTTTAAGCTTAATTAAAATATATAGCAACATTAATTGCTTATTACACTAATAATAAAACAACTTTATTATATTTGGTGTATAAAAAATACAGGGGCGAAACAATTTGGCCCGTTATAAATTAAAGATTGATGAACATATTTGTAGGAAGTCTTCCTTTTAAATTAGAGGAAGCTGATTTAAAAGAACTTTTTGAAGCCTATGGCGAAGTAAGCTCCGTTAAGTTAATTAATGACAGAGAAACCGGCAGAAGCAAGGGTTTCGGATTTGTAGAAATACCTGACGACGAAAGCGCGCAGCAAGCTATTACAGCTTTAAACGGCAGCGAAGTTGGCGGCAGAACTATAGCAGTGAGCCAGGCTGAGGAAAGAAAGCCAAATGATCGTAAAAGCTTCGGCGGCGGTGGAAACCGTGGCGGCG
>CAIWRU010000213.1 GCA_903915155.1 uncultured Mucilaginibacter sp. | reverse complement strand
GTTTACAGGCTTGCAAACAGCTGGTTTACAGCGAGATGCTATTTCCGGTCGGGCGCCCGTTTTTGAACACTTAAGCCCCTGGCAGTAAAACACTTACAAAAAAACCCAAAAATGACCGGAAATCCGATGGTCATAAAAAGCCCCTTTTGGGCCTCCAAACGCATTTTTAGAGGCTGTTTACAGGCGTTTTACGTGAACACTACATTGTTGAACGCTACAAACAAAAGTCTCCAGGCTTGAGATTTTACACTAAAACGTATACGAGACGGAATCGAACTTTGAAAGGGAAAAGTATATCAACCTGGAAGGAAGGAGCTAGTTATATCCATAGCTTGAAGAATAATCAATATCGATATGTTTTGTAAAATATCTATTGCTCTTTTTTAAACTTCATTAATTATTCATCAGAAATATGTTTCTTAGCAGCATAAATCCCTATTGAAGTGTCAAAGTAAAATGAGTATTAACAGGTTTTTGCTGCTTTTGCTTTTTTTACCCCTGCTTGGCCGGGCCCAAACAACAACAATCGCCGGCAAGGTAACTACCTCTGCTTCTCTTACAGGTATCGGGAAAGTAAGCGTCTTTCTAAGCAATTCCTCTTTTGGTACCGAAACAGCCGATGATGGTACATTTCGCCTGGTGGGTGTTAAACCCGGGCAATACACGTTAGTAGCCAGTTCAGTAGGATTTCAACAGCATACCGAACAAATATTAGTGGGGGCCGAGCCGATTCAATTGAATATTGCTTTAAAACCCAAAATAAATCAGTTACGTGGTGTTGTCATCACCACGGATGCCGATTTTAAACGAAACCTCGAGATTTTTAAAAAGCAGTTTATCGGCGAAGGCGAGAATGCTAAAAAATGCGAGATCACCAACCCCCATGTGATTAACATGATCTACCATAGCCGCAAGTTGGAGATGGAAGCCTGGTCAACGGATTTCCTGGTGATCGAAAATAAGGCGCTGGGATACCGGATTAAATTTTTGGTTGATACGTTTTCCAGTTCAGGGCTTACTAATATTACCGAATGGCAAGGGCAGGTGGTTTTTGAAGAACTGCCAGGCAGCGCGGCGCAAAAACAAGCTTGGAAAATAAAACGTGAAGAAACTTATTTTGGATCGGCCCGGCATTTTTACCGCGACCTGTACCGAGGTACACTTGGCCAGGACGGTTTTATTATGTATCGCCTATATCGGGAAATAAACCCGAACAGGCCCGATGAAGCCATCATTCAACAAAAATTAAAAAAGTTTGTGGCTTTGCGGCAGCGTGACTCGGCACTTTACTGGCAGGACAAGGGACGTATGTCTAGATATTACCATGAACACTTGTTTAAAGAGCCGCTTCAACCTTACGAAGTATTTTCCAATACCAATGCACGCGGGATTTTTGCGCTTCATTTTACCGACTGCCTTTATGTGGTTTATACCAGGAGGAGGGAAGAGACTGATTTTAAAGACCTGTACCGCCCACTCGACATGGAAAATTTTGAAACAAGCGTTGTCTCTATGCGCGAACCATACGCACTTTTCGATATGAATGGCGTAGTATTTAAAGGTGTACCATTAAATGAAGGCTCCTGGTCAAAATCGCGTATTGACGATCTGCTGCCATTCAACTATGACCCCGGGGATGAGAAGGGGGGGAAGTGAAGGAGTGAATGAGTGATTGTGTGAGTGGGTGAGTGAGTGGGTGAGTGAGTGGGTGAGTGAGTGAGTGAGGTTCAGGGAAGCCCTATCCTCTTAGCTATCGGGAATCTGAAAGTTTTGGTTGAACCGTTTTTAAATAGGTCAATAACCTAATGTGCCAAATGCCAAATGCCAAATGACCAATTACGCGCAGCAAATGACCCAATGACCCAATGACGCCCAGCAAATGACCCAATGACGCGCAGCAAATGACCCAATGACCCAATGACGCGCAGCAAATGACCAATAATCACCTCTTTTTCCTTTCAATTGAACAACGTACCTTTGACCCATAGAAAAGATGAAAATAATATATAAAAGCTGGTGGAAAGTTTTGGCAGTGGTTATGATCGGTTTTACGCTAATAGCAGGCTTCCTGGTTCCGGTGCCTTCGCTGCCTATCCTGCACGAAACCATACGCAATTTATATTTCCACGTTCCGATGTGGATCGGAATGATGTCCGTTTTTATTATCTCGGTGATCTAT
>CAIWRU010000212.1 GCA_903915155.1 uncultured Mucilaginibacter sp. | reverse complement strand
TAATTGAAAAAGCGGTGCGTGGTATGTTACCTAAAAGTCGTTTGGGCAAAGCATTGTTTGGCAATTTGCATGTATATGCAGGCGCTGAGCATCCTCATGCAGCACAAAACCCTAAAGCTATTTAACTTTTAATTTTAAAGGAGAAAAAAGAAAATGCCAACAACTAACACTTCAGGCAGAAGAAAAACAGCCGTTGCGCGCATCTATTTAACAGATGGCAGCGGCGCCATTATCGTTAACGGTAAAGATTACAAAGAGTACTTCCCTACCTTGCCTTTACAATACATCGTTACCCAAAGCACCGAAGTTTCGGGCTCAACCGGTAAATTTGATGTTAAAGTAAATGTTGCAGGTGGTGGTGTAAAAGGACAGGCAGAAGCCGTTCGTTTAGCTATTGCGAAAGCTATTGTTGAACTTGATGCTGAAAAGAAACCAGCACTTCGCGCTAAAGGTATAATGACACGTGATGACCGTATGGTTGAGCGTAAAAAACCAGGACGCAAGAAAGCGCGTAAGAGATTCCAATTCAGTAAACGTTAATCAACAAAGGAGGACAACAAAATGGCAAGAACAACATACGACGAGTTACTGGACGCAGGTGTACACTTTGGTCACCTTACCCGCAAATGGGATCCGAAAATGTCACAGTACATTTTCATGGAGCGTAACGGTATCCATATTATCGACTTAAATAAAACCTTAACCAAGGTTGAAGAAGCTGCTGCAGCTATAAAACAAATTGTAAAATCAGGCCGTAAGGTATTATTCGTAGCTACAAAGAAACAAGCGAAAGATATTGTGGCTGAATATGCAAAAGGTGTAAATATGCCTTTCATCACCGAAAGGTGGTTAGGTGGTATGTTAACCAACTTTGCAACTGTACGTAAGTCTATCAAAAAAATGTCGAACATCGACAAATTGACCAAAGACGGTACTTACAGCAACCTTTCGAAAAAAGAAAGGCTGATGATACAGCGTGAGCGTATTAAATTAGAAACTTTGTTAGGTGGTATTGCGGACCTTAACCGTTTACCTGCTGCATTGTTCCTGATCGACGTTAAGAAAGAGCACATCGCAGTTTCGGAAGCATTAAAGCTGAACATACCAACCTTTGCAATGGTTGATACCAACTCTGATCCTTCAAACATCGATTTCCCTATCCCTGCGAATGACGACGCTACCAAATCAATTTCATTGATCACCGGTATCATCATCAAAGCAATTGAAGAAGGTTTGGATGAGCGCAAACGCGAAAAAGAAGATGAAGCTGAAAAAGAAGCAGCAGTAGCGAAAGCTAAAGCTGATGCTCCTGAAGCTATCACTCCTGACCGCACAGCAAACGAAGGTGGCAAAAGAAGCCGCAAATCAGCAGTAAGCGCTGAGGTTGAAACTTCGGCTGTTGCTGAAGCTGCTGCCGAAACAGGCACTGAGCCGGGTGAAGCTGAGTAAGCCCCCCAGCCCCCTGAAGGGGGAGGAAAAGCTATAAAAAATCTATAAATAAAATTTACTCTAAGCCCCCTTCAGGGGGTTTGGGGGTTAAAAAGGAAAAAACAAAATGTCTACAGTACAAATATCTGCATCTGATGTGAACAAACTGCGCCAGCAAACCGGTGCGGGCATGATGGATTGCAAAAAAGCTTTAACTGAAACCAATGGCGATTTTGAAGCTGCTATTGATTTTTTAAGAAAAAAAGGCGCTAAAGTTGCCGCAAGTCGCCAAGACCGTGAATCAAACGAAGGTGTTGTTATAGCACGTACAAGTGCTGATGGCAAACGCGGTGTGATCATTGAGTTAAACTGCGAAACTGATTTCGTGGCTAAAAACGCTGAGTTTGTTGCTTTTGCTAACGAAATTGCAAACGCTGCGGTGGAAGCTAACCCAAAATCATTAGAAGAATTAAACGGACTATCTATTGACGTTGAAAATGCCCGTGTAACTATCGGCGAAGCTACTATAGATAAAACAGGTAAGATCGGCGAGAAGATCGGCGTATCAAAATACGAAGTTGTTGAAGGCGAAAAAGTGGTTGCTTATATACATGGTAACTTCCGTTTAGGTGTATTGGTTGCATTAAGCGCCAACGTAGCCAGGGCTGATGAAGCAGGTAAAGACGTTGCTATGCAAATTGCAGCTATGAACCCTGTTGCATTGGATAAAGATGGTGTTGATGCTACAACTATCGAGCGTGAGCTTGAGATTGCTAAAGAGCAAATTCGCGCTGAAGGCAAACCTGAAGAAATGGTTGAAAAGATCGCCGCAGGTAAGCTGAACAAATTTTATAAAGACTCAACTTTACTAAACCAGGAGTTTGTAAAGGACCCATCTAAAAACGTTGCCCAGTTTTTGAGCACCGTTGAAAAGGGCCTGACGGTGACCGCCTTTAAGCGGGTAGCTTTAGGAGCTTAAATATTTAATCCCTTTCGTTAATTCGAAAGGGATTTTTTTTGCGAGCCCCACCCAACCCTCCCCGGTAGGGAGGGCTTAAAAATGTTTATATTGGCTAAATCAAAAAAGTCTCCCCTACCGGGGGAGATTTAGAGGGGGCTTATTATGACAGTATTCCATAACCTGCAACTCATCTCCGATGGTTTCATAACCAGGGGCAAAGCCATTTTAATTGATGGAGACCGGATAATTGATGTTATTGATGAAGGTGCTGTACCGCAGGATATTAATAGGGTGGATTTAAATGGCGCTAATGTTGCCCCGGGGTTGATCGACCTGCAGATATACGGCAGCGGCGGTAAACTATTCGCCGGAACACCTGTAGTTGAGGCGCTTGCCCAAATGGAAGATGACCTGTTAGCGCAGGGTACTGTTGGCTTTTTTGCCTGCATCGGTACCAATACAGATGCGATAGTTGAGCAAGGCATCGAATCGGCCAAAATATATCGCGATAAATGCAAAGGCAATTTCTTAGGCCTGCATTTGGAAGGGCCATTTTTGAATCCTATCCGCAAAGGCGCTCATCCCGAAAAATACATAAAAAAGGCAACTTTAGAACTGGTTCGGAAATGGATCGAAAGTGCTGATGGCGTAATAAAAATGATGACCATCGCCCCTGAGTTGCAAGACCAGGAAGTGATCAATTATTTGAACGATCATGGTGTTATTCTATCGTCCGGCCATAGCAATGCTACTTATAAGGAAGGCAAAACATTTTTAAATAACCCGGTAAAAGCCGTAACGCATTTATATAATGCCATGCCGCCGATGCATCACCGCGATACCGGGTATATCCCCGCTATATTTGAAGAAAGGCCGTACACCAGCATTGTTGCTGATGGCATACATGTTGATTTTGCTATGGTAAGGTTAGCCAAACGCGAATTGGGCGATAAACTATTTTTTATTACCGACGCAGTTACCTCAACCAATGAAGGTACCTACAAACATAAATTTACCGGCGACCGTTATGTAATGCCCGATGGTACGTTATCAGGCTCGTGCCTTACCATGCTTAAGGCCGTACAAAACGGTGTTGAACTGGCAGGAATTACCTTGGCCGAAGCAATTAACATGGCTTCGTTATACCCGGCGCAACTGGCATCGCTGGAAAGAAAAGGTAAAATAGTCGCCGGTTTTGATGCCGACCTTATTGTTTTTAACAATGCCTTTGAAGTACAGGGAACTGTGTTTAAAGGTAATTACTTAACAAAATCGGCATAAAATTTTAACAGTAATTTTATTTCTATATTTTTGACAAACTCACCTCAATGAAGTACAAAAGAATCCTCCTGAAACTAAGCGGCGAATCCCTTATGGGTGACAAGCAATATGGCATTGATAACAACCAGGTATTGCAATACGCAAAAGACATAAAAAATGTACATGACGAGGGTATTGAAATAGCAGTTGTAGTAGGGGGAGGAAATATTTTCAGGGGGTTGAGTGCCGAAAAATCGGGAATGGAACGTGCCCAGGCCGACTACATGGGCATGCTGGCAACCGTTATTAACTGCATGGCGCTGCAAAACGCACTGGAAAGCATTGGCGTTGAAACGCGACTGCAATCGGCCATAAAAATGGAACAAATCTGTGAGCCATACATCCGTCGCCGTGCTATGCACCATTTGCAGGAAGGTAAAATTGTAATATTTGGCGCGGGTACAGGTAACCCTTATTTTACTACCGATACCGCCGCATCCCTGCGTGCTATTGAAATAAAAGCCGATGTGGTATTGAAAGGCACCCGTGTTGATGGCATCTACACTGCCGACCCCGAGAAGGACCCAAGCGCGACCCGCTACGATGAAATATCATTCCAGGAAGTTTATGATAAAGGTTTGAACGTAATGGACATGACCGCCATAACACTATGCCAGGAGAATAAATTGCCGATAATTGTTTTTGATATGAACAAGGAAGGTAATTTTATGAAGATATCGAAAGGTGAGGCTATCGGCACGCTGGTAAAATAAGTTTGCAGTAAAACCTATTGGAGGCTAATTGCGTAAATCGGGTATAAATATTTAGCCCCGTATGAAGACGCTTGTTATTGCATTAATAGCTTTAATTGCTGTTTCCGCAGGTATAGCAAATAAACCGGTTACTAAGATCGATCTTAATCGCTTTGCGGGTAAGTGGTACTCGTTATACTCCATTCCAACCATATTTGATAAGGGCTCACGCGAAACCACCACTACTTATACCTGGAATAATGATGGTTACTACAATGTGCTAACCTGTGCCAAAAAGTGCGACGATAACGAAATACATACTTACACCTCGAAATTATTCCCTGAAAAAGATTGCTGCGGCGAGCTAAAGGCCCAGTTTTTATGGCCCTTTAAAGTTGATTACTGGGTTATTGATATCGCCGATGATTATTCATGGGTAGTGGTAGGCCACCCGGACCACAAATTCCTGTTCATCATGAGCCGCAAACCTGTAATGGATAGGGCATTGCATGACCAAATAGTAGAAAAGTGTAAAGCGATGGGATACCCGGTGGAGAAATTGACCGCGCAGCGGTAAGGTTTGCATTTCATAACTTTTTATTTAATCATTGGTTATCGTATATTTGTGTAAACGCAATTTGTTATGCTTACTGCTATTAAGGGATATTACGAAAAAGGGAAGATCGTTATGAAAGAGGAAGCTCCTGTGCAGTCAAAAACTGATGTTATCATTACTTTTCTTACTAAAGAGAATAAAGAAACAAAAGGTAAAAGAATTCCCGGCGGCTTAAAAGGGAAAGTGTCTATTCCCGATGATTTTAATGCGCCGTTAGATGATTTGAAAGATTACATGTAATGCCTTCAAATCATTATCATTTAGATACACAAAAAATCGGTAAGCTTCCTGCATTTTATGCATCTATTGAGGAGATATATCAGCAGGGTATAAAAGATGGATTTACATTCCTTACTATTCAGAATCAGCACATTTATAACTATAATAATATCGCGCTTCTCGAAGACCATCATGATCCTTTTGACAGACTGTTAATAGCTACAGCAAATGTGGAAGATTCAGCTATTATATCTTCTGATGAAAAATTCATGTTATATCCTGATGTTGTTAAAGTTATTTGGTGATGTTTATTAAGATTTGCGAAGATATTTACATACCCCATAAATCATACTTTTTATTATTTTTGTCAAAAATCTATACCAATGAGCGAACTCATTAAAAAACAGGTGACCGATGCAAAAGGCTTAATGGATAAAGCTATTGACCATTGCGAAGGTGAATTACAAAAAATACGTGCAGGCAAAGCTAGCCCTGCCATGCTTGATGATATTTCGGTTGATTATTATGGCACACCTACGCCATTGAGCCAGGTGGGCAATGTAAACACCCCCGATGCCCGTACCATTGTGGTGCAGCCATGGGAAAAATCGTTACTGGCACCCATTGAAAAGGCTATTAAAGAAGCCAACCTGGGTTTAAACCCGCAGAATGATGGTGTTATCATCCGTATAAACGTACCGCCGCTTACTGAAGAGCGCCGCCGCGACCTGGTTAAAAAGGTTAAGGCCGAAGCAGAAACCGGCAAAATTGCCATCCGTAACATACGTAAGGATGCCAATGAAAAAATAAGGAAACTAAAGTCAGAAGGTGTATCTGAGGACGAAATGAAAACCGGTGAAGGCGAGATACAAAAGCTGACTGACAGCTACATAGTAAAAGTAGATCAGCACGCTGAGGCTAAGGAAAAAGATGTGATGACGGTATAAAATACTAACTGAATGTCAAATTAAAGGGAATGAGCTACTTAGCCGTTCCCTTTTTTTATTTTTGTAAAAATTATGAAAATACTCTTATCGTATCTTAAAAAACATAAATGGGTGGTTGTTCTGGCATTAATACTTGCCGCGTTTAACATCTGCTTTTCATTGCTCGATCCTTTTGTTACCAAAAATGTAGTTGACAAATACATGGTGCCTGCCGATCATATACAGCACACCTATGAATACAAGGTACATGGTATATTAATATGGATAGCTTTGGCTATCGGCGCCGCTATGGTGTCAAGAATAGCAAAAAATTTCCAGGATTATTATACTAATATAATTACACAAAAGGTAGGCGCTGAAATGTACGCCGATGGCTTAAAGCGTTCACTTGAGTTGCCATACCAGGTTTTTGAAGACCAGCGCAGCGGCGAAACATTGGGCATATTGCAAAAAGTCCGTATAGATTGCCAAACATTTATAACGTCCTTTATCGGCATACTTTTTACAAGTTTAATTGGTATGATAATGGTGAGCGTAATGTCTCTTTTAATAAGTTATAAAGTTACGCTTGTATATTTCTCGGCCATACCCGTAATAGCAATTGTAAGTTCATTACTGAGCCGTAGAATAAAAACAATACAAAAGAGTATTCTTTCACAAACCACGGCGCTCGCCGGTTCAACTACCGAATCGTTAAGAAACATTGAGTTAATAAAAAGTTTGGGTTTGGTAAAACAGGAAGTAGAACGCCTTAATAATACCACTTACAAAATACTTGACCTGGAACTAAAAAAGGTAAAATATGTAAGGAGCATGAGTTTTATACAAGGAACAGTTGTAAACCTTGTACGCAGCGTTATGATTGTTGTATTACTTATGCTGATATTTAAGAATGAGCTTACGCCCGGTAGTTATTTTATGTTCTTGTTTTATTCTTTTTTCATATTCAATCCGTTGCAGGAACTTGGTACCGTAATACAAAACTGGCGCGATGCGCAAGTTTCACTTGCAAATTTTGAAGGGATATTAAATGCCCCAATTGATATAAAGCCTGAAAAGCCGGTTATGGTTGAAAAAGTGCAAAAGCTTACTTTCGATAATGTTACCTTCAAACATCTTACTGCCAACCGCAACGCGCTTAATCACATTAGTTTTGAAAATAACACCGGCGAAACCGTTGCTTTTGTAGGGCCATCAGGCTCGGGCAAAACAACGCTCGTGAAATTATTGGTGGGGTTATACCAACCATTAGAAGGCGATATATTATACAATAATGTTTTAAGCAAGGATATTGACCTCGATCAACTACGCGAAAAGATAGGTTTCGTAACCCAGGATACGCAATTGTTCAGTGGTACTATACGTGAGAATTTGTTATTCGTTCGCCCTGATGCTACCGACGAGGAATGTATGCAAGCATTGCAGAAAGCAGCTTGCCAAACATTGCTTGCGAGGGCAGATAAGGGCCTTGACACGGTTATTGGCGAGGGTGGGGTAAAGGTGTCAGGCGGTGAGAAACAACGCCTCTCGATAGCCCGTGCGCTGTTACGCAGGCCCGATATACTGGTGTTTGATGAGGCTACTTCTTCATTGGACTCTATCACCGAAGAACAGATCACCGAAACTATAAAGGACGTATCGGTATTTGGTGACCATATTACTATACTTATAGCCCACCGCTTATCAACCATTATGCATGCCGACAGGATATATGTGCTTGAAAAAGGGCATATTATTGAATCGGGCAGGCATAATGACCTCCTTAACCAAAAGGGTTTATACTACGCCATGTGGAGGCAACAGATAGGTGAAAAGGTGGAAGTTGAAGCGTAACATTTCAACTACCTGTTACGCAATAGCATAGTTTTTTCTAAATTTGCAGCACATCTAACACAATTCAATGCCCGACGGAGACCCGCAGCCCTTAAAAAAAGATTCATTTGCAGCCTTGCGTTTCAAGGATTTTCGCGCTTATATCGGTATGCGTTTCTTCTTTACGTTTGCCTATCAAATGCAAACGGTTGTTATCGGGTTCTATATTTACCAGCTGACTAAAAGCGCCTTTGCGTTGGGTATGCTTGGCCTATGCGAGGCTATACCCGCAGTAGGTATTGCACTTTACGGCGGTTATATTGCCGATAAATCCGAAAAAAGGAAAATGCTGCTGCTGATATATACAGGTGTTTTACTTTCATCGCTGGTAATGTTTGTAGTAACGCTCAACAGCATGAGCGTCTATATTCATGCCGGTTGGATAGTGCCTATAATTTACTGCATGATATTTTGCAATGGTGTAGCGCGTGCATTTTTAGGGCCGGCAACCTTTACGGTATATGCCAACAGCATCCCCAAAGAGGTTTATCCTAACGGCAGTACCTGGAGCAGTTCAAGTTGGCAAATAGCGTCGATACTTGGCCCGGCAGCGGGTGGATTGATCTATGGCTTTGCCGATAAATACACCGGCATAAGCGGCATTACTGCCACTTTCATTGTTATCCTGTTTTTTATCGTGGTATCGCTGGTGATGGTATATTTCCTTAAAAAGTACCCTGCTGTTTTCAAGCCAAAAGAAAATATTTGGAAAAGCCTGGAGCAGGGCATCAGCTTTGTTTTTAAAAACAAGATGATGCTGGGTGCTATGAGCCTCGACCTGTTCTCGGTGTTTTTTGGTGGATTTGTGGCTTTACTGCCCGTGTTTGCGAACGAGATATTAAAAGTAGGGCCCGAGGGACTGGGCATTATGCGCGCTACCAGTTCGGCGGGTGCGGTGTTAACTATGCTGGCTATGTCGCGCTTCTCGCCAATGAACCGCCCCTGGAGGAACCTCCTTATCGCCGTTACCGGTTTCGGCCTATCTATTATTTGTTTTGGGTTGTCAAAGAGCTTCTACTTTTCGTTATTCTTTTTGTTTACCGAGGGTGCTTTTGATGCTATAAGTGTTATCATCCGCAGTACCATTATGCAATTACTTACACCCGACGAAATGCGCGGGCGGGTATCGGCTGTAAACTCCATGTTCATCGGTTCATCAAATGAAATAGGGGATTTTGAATCAGGCACTATGGCAAGTTTGGTGGGTACTGTACCCGCAGTTATTTTGGGCGGGTGTATTACCTTAACTGTAGTTACAGTTACTTATCTTAAAACAAAAAGCTTGTTACCATTGGGCTTGGGCGATATAAACCGCAGCGATACCGAGATGTAAAACAGGGGTTAGGATATTTTATCCCAGCTTAATCCCTGCCCTTTTTCCTGTAACGAATTATGTAATATTTGATTTTCGGGCAATCCCAATTGCGGATCGACTTTAAAAATATCTTCAACCACATGGCGTATCACTATTAACAACTCCTGGTCGGTTGCCAGGTTGGCTATTTTAAGGTCGAGCACGCCGCTTTGTTGTTTCCCTTCAATATTCCCCGGCCCGCGCAGTTGCAGGTCTATCTCGGCTATCTCGAAACCATTGTTGGTCTTAACCATGGTATTCAGCCTTATCCTGCCATCGTAACTTAGCTTTTGGTTACTCATCAATATACAGAACGATTGCTCGGCTCCCCGCCCCACGCGCCCCCGTAGCTGGTGCAACTGCGAAAGGCCAAAGCGCTCCGCATTTTCTATGATCATTACCGAAGCATTCGGAACATTTACACCAACCTCAATAACGGTAGTGGCTACCATTATTTGTGTTTCGCCCTTTACAAAACGGTCCATTTCAAATTGTTTCTCGGCAGCTTTTAGTTTGCCGTGTACAATGCTTATTCGGTAATCGGGCAGTGGAAATTCATGCGCCATTACATTTACCCCATCTTCCAGGTTTTTAAGGTCGAGCTTTTCACTTTCCTTTATCAACGGGTAAACTACATATACTTGCCTTCCTTTGGCAATTTCCCGTTTCATAAAACCAAACATCGCTAAACGTTGGTTCTCGAAAAAGTGTACCGTTTGTATAGGCTTGCGGCCGGCCGGTAACTCATCAATTACCGATATGTCGAGGTCTCCATACAATGTCATAGCCAATGTGCGGGGAATAGGAGTAGCCGTCATTACCAAAACATGGGGAGGTATGGCATTTTTTCGCCATAGCTTGGCGCGCTGCTCTACGCCAAAACGGTGCTGCTCATCAATTACTACAAAACCCAGGTTTTTGTATTGTACTTTATCTTCAATAAGTGCGTGGGTGCCTATTAATATCTTCAAGTCGCCGCTTTCCAATCGCTGGTGCAGTACCTTTCTTGCTTTTTGTGGCGTCGAGCCGGTAAGCAGCGCTACTTCAATAAAATCATCGCCCACCAGGCTTTTTATGGTTGCATAATGCTGCGTTGCCAATATTTCTGTAGGCGCCATAATACAGGTTTGGAAACCGTTATCAATGGCAATAAGCATACTCATTAATGCCACAACGGTTTTGCCGCTGCCCACATCGCCCTGCAACAAACGGTTCATTTGTACGCCACGCTGGGTATCCTGCCTAATCTCTTTTAATACTTTTTTTTGCGAATTGGTGAGTTCAAAAGGTAGTTTGTGGTGATAAAACTCATGGAATAAATTGCCTACCGTGCCAAATATATTGCCTTTGAATTTTTGCGTATGCAGCACCTTATTGCGTAACAACTTAAGCTGCAGCAGGAACAATTCTTCAAACTTTAGCCGGTGTTGTGCCTCGTTTAACGCTGCCGCGTCTTCGGGGAAATGAATATTACGATATGCTGTGGCGCGCGACGCCAGCTTAAACCTGTTGATGATATACAAGGGCAAATTCTCATGTATATCCTTTGCGTATTGTTCTAATAATGTAGCCGTGAGCTTTTGCAAACCCTTGCTATCCAAACCGAACTGTTTCATTTTTTCGGTTGAATTGTAGGCCGGCTGTAAGGTTGAATTGCCTTTATTTAGCAATGCCGCAGGCGTATATAACTCCATCTCGGGATGTGCCATTTGGGCCTTGCCATTAAAAAAGGTGGGCTTGCCAAAAATAATATAAGCTTTGCCCGGCACAAGCGCCTTTTCCATCCAGCGTATACCCTGGAACCACACCAGTTCCATTACCCCGGTATCGTCCTGTGCTTGTATAACCAGTCGCTTGGTACGTTTTTCACCAAGCAGCTCCTTATGGGTAAGGCGGGCTATTACCTGTACATATGGCAATTCGGGTTCAACGTCGCGTATTTTATAAAACCGCGTACGGTCAATATACTTATAAGGAAAGTGGCGTAATAGGTCTTCGAAAGTAGCTAAACCCAGTTCCTTTTTTAAAACATCCGCACGACTAAGGCCAACGCCTTTCAAATACTCGATGGGGGTTTGAAACGGATTCAAATTAAACTACTGGATTTTATGCTTTAAATATCAGGATTTTAACGCGGTAACTGAAATTTCCACATTTACGTTTTTAGGCAAACCGGCTACGGCAACAGTTTCGCGAGCAGGAAAATCAGCAGTAAAATATGAACCATAAACCTCATTAACCTGGGCAAAGCTGCCCATATCCTTCAAAAATATGGTGGTTTTTACAATATGGCTAAAATTAATATCCGCGGCAGTTAGTATGGCTTTAATATTTTCCATTACCAGTGTAGTTTCGGTTTTAATATCATCAAGCACCAATTCGCCCGTTGCGGGGTTTATAGCAACCTGTCCTGAAATAAATACAAAGTCGCCGGCTACAACAGCCTGGTTATATGGGCCTATAGGGGCAGGGGCATTAACAGTATTAATTATTGTTTTCATTCAATATATTTTAAAAAGATAATAAGAATATAAGAGATATAAATACTTCGCGGGGCTGGTTCTATTTTTTTAGAATGAACCAGTCGATCAGTTTCCAGATAATGCCCAGCAAAAACACAGTTATAGCAATGGCATTTATGGCGTGCATTACCTTCAGGTTAAAACTGGTTGGCCGGTTAGGGTCCTTTTTTCTGAAAAAGTACATATACAAATATAGGTAGAAAAGGTAAAAGCGAAAAGCTTAAAGCACAAAGCAAAAAAATATCAAGGGTATAATAAAAGCTTTAGTCTTTTCGCTTTCTGCTTTTAGCCTGTAAAAACAAAAAAGGCTTCCCGTTATCGGGAAGCCTTTGGCTAATATTGTTTTAGAACAGATATTAATTAATGGAATTCAACACGACGGTTAGCAACGCGGCCGTCTTCAGTTGAGTTGTCAGCTATTGGGTGAGTTTCACCGTAAGCTTTAATTTTTAAGTGTTTAGCTTCAACGCCTGAGTTAACTAAGTAAGTTTTTACTGAGTTAGCACGGTCGCGAGATAAACGCAGGTTGTGAGCAGCAGTACCTTCAGATGAAGCATAACCAGCTAAAGTGATAGTTTTTCCAGAAGACCTAAGGTCAGCTGAAGAAGCATCTAATACCGGGTAAGAAGAAGTCCTCAATACTGAAGAGTCAAATTCAAACTGGATGTTAGAGTAAGCTTTAGCGGCAGTTTCAGCTTTTACAGTATCTTTAGGGAATACGATAACGCAACCAGAACCGTCAACAACGCTACCAGCAGGAGTGTTAGGGCATTTGTCGAATTGATCAGCAACACCGTCACCGTCTGAATCTTTCTTAAGATCAGCAACCGCAGTTTCAACATTGGTTACACGGCCTTTTAAAGCTTCAACTTCCTGGCGTAAAGCAGCATCGTACAATTCGTCATACATCATAGCAATTGGGTTCACCCAATCTACGTTCTTTTTCGAGCTTGGACCGAAAGTGTACTCTAAGCCAGCATAGCTATATGAGTAGTGGTTGAAATCAGGATAAGTGTGGAAACCACTGAAGTTATAACCCTGAACAAAGTTAACAGTGTAACCAATGTTCAACGCTAACGCGTCAGATAATTTGAATTTAACACCTACACCAACTGGTGCAACTAATTCTTTTACGGTATTTCCGTAAGGAGTGAAGTCGCCGCCCTGGGTAATTTGGTAAGATGGTTTGTAGAAAGCTAAACCTGCACCAGCTGATCCGTAAAAATCAACTGAATTGTTGCGGTGGCCAAAGCTAACGCTACCAAAATCAATGATACCGTTTAAAGTGATCTGGTTGTTTTTAGTAGAGAAGCCATAAGCGCCGTATTTGCTGCCAGGAGCAAAACCGTCGTCATTGCCTTCAACTTTTCCGCCGTTGTAGTTTAATTCTAAGCCGAAGAAGTGAGATAACTGATCTCTAACAGAGATGCCGTAACCTAATTCAGCTTGTGTATGGGTCACTGCGTTGTGCGAGAAATTAATTACAGAGTTATTAACTCCTACGTTAATTCCAACGCTCCAATGATTGTACTGTCCAATTCCGCCAAATACCTTGGCAGATGACGTTTCAGAAGACATTTTAGTTGAGTCTGTTGACATTTGTGCATTAGCGGCACCAAATGCCATCAAAGCTACAGCTGATAATGCTACTGTTTTCTTTAATGTAGAATAATTCATAGTTTTAAGATTAAACAATTTTAATTGTGATTTTTTTTCAAAATTAGTAATTATGTTTG
>CAIWRU010000211.1 GCA_903915155.1 uncultured Mucilaginibacter sp. | reverse complement strand
TATAAATCATAATATAAAAACTTAAAATATGTTGAATGCATTTGTTATCTGCTTTTTGGGCGGAGCCGAAAATCCAATAACCCTCATCATAATAGTATTCGTTATACTGTTAATGTTCGGAGGGAAAAAAATTCCTGAACTTATGCGCGGTTTAGGAAAAGGAGTAAAAGAATTCAAAGACGCATCGAACAGCGACGGTACTACTCCCCCTAACAACAACACTGACGATAAGCCAAAAGCTTAATTTGAATAACCTATAATTTGAAGATTTGAAAATTGCAAAGCCAATTTTTAAATCTTCATTACTGCTTTCCCCTCGCGGCAGTAAAAAATATGTCCCAATTTTCAAATCGCCACATCCTCAAATTTTCAAAATACCGCATCTGCACATCCGCATATTTGCACTTCTGCACATCATTACTCGGATAAGTTTTTTATTTTCGCCCTATGGCTAAATTCTATACCTCTTTAAATCAAATAAAGGGCGACTTGCGAAGCGGGGAAGTTACGGTGCGGGGCCTGGTAAAAAACTACCTCGACCAGATAAAACGGAATACCCATTTAAACGCCTTTAACGAGGTGTTTGAACACGAAGCATTAGTACGTGCTGCAGAAGTTGATTCGCGGTTAGAACTAGGCACAGCCGGTAAGCTAGCCGGTATGGTTATCGCCATAAAAGATAACATTTGCTATAAGGGGCATAAAGTATCGGCCTCATCAAAAATATTAGATGGCTTCACATCCATCTACTCATCAACCATAGTCGAGCGCCTTTTAGCCGAAGACGCCATCATTATCGGTCGTTGTAATTGCGATGAATTTGCTATGGGTGCCACCAATGAAAGTTCGTACTACGGCCCCGTAAAAAATTATGCCGATAACACCAGGGTTTCTGGCGGCTCGTCAGGCGGTTCGGCTGTAGCCGTTCAGTCCAACATGTGCCACGCCGCTATTGGTACCGATACAGGCGGTTCGGTAAGGCAGCCCGCTTCGTTTTGCGGGGTTATTGGCTTTAAGCCTACTTATGGCCGCATCTCAAGGCATGGCATTATTGCTTACGCTTCATCGTTCGACCAGGCTGGCCCCATAACCCATTCGGTTGAAGATGCCGCCCTGCTGCTCGAAGTATTGGCCGGACGTGACGAATACGATAGCACACTATCATCAAAAGAAGTAACATCGTTCAGTACCGAATTAAAAGAACCCGGCAAAAAGAGAATAGCATATTTACAGGAATCGATCTCAAGCCCCGGTGTCGACCCCGAAATAAAAGCCGCCCTAAGCGAGTACATTGATAAGCTGCGAGCCGATGGCCACACCGTGAAACCCATCAGCTTTGAATACCTGGATTACCTGGTACCAACTTACTATATCTTAGCCACCGCCGAAGCCTCGTCGAACCTGGCGCGGTATGATGGTGTACATTATGGCTACCGCAGCCCCAATGCTACCGATCTGCAATCAACCTATAAGCGTTCGCGTTCCGAAGGTTTTGGCAAGGAAGTGAAACGCCGTATTATGCTGGGTACTTTTGTGCTAAGCGCAGGGTATTATGATGCTTACTACGCCAAGGCCCAGAAAACACGCAGGCTAATCAGGGAAAAAACCGAAAGCATACTGGAGGAATACGACTTCATCCTCACCCCAACCGCCCCCGAACCTGCTTTTGCCATAGGTAAAGAAGAAAAAGATCCCGTTGTAACGTATCTTTCCGATATATTTACCGTACAAGCATCATTAGCAGGTGTACCCGCAATATCATTGCCCGCAGGCAATAATAGCAAGGGTTTGCCGTTAGGATTACAACTATTGACCAGGCAATTTGAGGAGCAGGAATTGTTAAATTTCTCCAAATATTTCCTGGAGCTGTAAAAATTTAATATTTTAGTAGAAACCGGGTAGCGACAATACTCAAAAATCCCAATAAATGAAGAGATTTCTTACGCTAGTTATCTGTCTTTTATCACTACAAATTGTTAAAGCCTCGCCTGCTGTAGCAAAAACAGGCGCTACCACCCAAAAATCTACCGATACTACGTTCGCCCGTAACGCTAATCCGTTGCCGCTTACCGGTTATCAAACCATGATGGCCCGCCGCCTCGATTCTATAAAAAAAGATGTGCCGCTTGATTATAACGAGTTTGTACAAAATTATATAGACCTATATTCGCAAAACCGCGAAGAAATGGGGCAGGTTATCGGCCTGTCGAAATACTATTTCCCTATCTATGAAAAGATATTCCGGGCCGCAGGAATCCCTGTCGAGATTGAATATCTTTCTATAGTCGAATCAAAGCTTGACCCTAATGCCATATCGCGCGTTGGCGCAACCGGACCATGGCAGTTTATGGGTACAACTGCAAAGCTGTACGGGTTAAGTATGGATGGCTATATCGATGAGCGCCGTGACCCTGTTAAGGCTACTTATGCTGCCGCCGCTTATTTAAAAGACGCCTACGAAGAATTTGGCGACTGGCTGTTGGCCATAGCCTCGTACAACTGCGGCAAAAGCAATGTTGAAAATGCCATGGCAAAAGCCGGAGCCAATGATTTTTGGTCAGTACGCCAGTACCTGCCCGCCGAAACGCGCAACTACGTACCGGCTTATATTGCCTGTGCCTATGTGATGAACTATTACGGCAAGCATAATATTACACCGCGCCCCTGCACTTTTGCAACAAATGTTGATACGGTAATGGTTAACAGGTACATATCGCTAAATAACATATCTTCAATTATTAACATCGATATACGGGTACTGTCGCTCTTAAACCCTGCCTACCGTATGCAGGCCATCAACGCCACACCTGCCAACCCGCGCAGGCTGATCATCCCTCATGTCAATATGTACAGTTACGCAGCTTTATATGAGGCCTTGAATGCCGGTGTTGCCGCACCAGTTGCGCAGCAAAAAACATATGTACCAAGTCCCGAAGAAAACAGGCCCGAACCTATGCCTGCCTATCATAAAGTTAGACGTGGCGAAACACTAGCCGCTATTGCCGACAAGTATGGTGTTGATGTACAGGACCTGAAAGCCTGGAACCACCTGCACCATAACAAAGCGGTTGTTGGCCAAAGGTTGATCATCAGTCACGGTTAATTGGGCTAAGTTGATTTTGTTGATCGTGGGAATTATTTAACGGCATCAACCTAATAAACTTAACCAACCACTCGCCAAAAAAATGTAATTTTGAGCCCTGATCTCCAAAAGATGAATAACAAAACCAATCGTAAACAGGACGCTTTAAATTACCATTCACAAGGCCGGCCGGGTAAAATACAAGTGGTACCAACCAAGCCCACCAACTCGCAGCGCGATCTTTCAATGGCTTATTCCCCCGGCGTTGCCGAACCATGCTTACGTATTGCCGACAATGTTGAAGACGTATATAAATACACAGCTAAGGGTAACCTTGTGGCTGTAATTAGCAACGGTACCGCCGTATTGGGTTTAGGCAATATAGGCCCAGAGGCAAGCAAACCGGTTATGGAGGGAAAGGGCCTGCTGTTTAAAATTTATGCCGATATTGATGTTTTCGACCTCGAGATAAACGCCAAAACGCCCGATGAATTTGTAAATATTGTTAAAGCGCTTGAACCAACTTTTGGTGGGATCAACCTCGAAGATATATCGGCCCCAACCTGCTTCGAAATTGAGCGGAGGTTAAAAGCCGAAATGAAAATACCTGTAATGCACGACGACCAGCACGGTACGGCCATCATTTCGGGCGCGGCATTGCTGAATGCTTGCGAGATACAGGGTAAAAAGCTCGAAAAAATAAAAATGGTAGTGAATGGCGCGGGTGCCGCGGCAGTATCATGTTCAAAAATGTACCTCTCTTTGGGCGTAAAGCCCGAGAATATGGTCATGTTCGATATTAACGGGTTGATAACCCCCGAACGTACCGATTTGGATGAAATGCGCCTTCAATTTGCCACAACCCGCAAGGATATAAAAAGCCTTGCCGATGGTATGAAGAATGCCGATGTATTTGTAGGTCTTTCAGCTGGTAATGTGGTTACGCCCGATATGTTAAAGTCGATGGCGAAAAATCCCATCGTGTTTGCAATGGCCAACCCCGAGCCCGAAATAGCTTATGACCTGGCCATAGCGGCCCGTAAGGATATTATTATCGCCACCGGCAGGTCTGATTTCCCTAACCAGGTAAACAACGTACTGGGCTTTCCCTATATTTTCCGTGGCGCGCTTGATGTAAGGGCAACCGCCATAAACGAGGAAATGAAGATCGCTGCCGTTAACGCCATAGCCTGCATAGCTAAAAAGCCCGTTCCCGAAGCGGTTAATTTGGCGTATAATACCAAAAGCTTAAAGTTCGGTAGAGATTATATTATCCCGAAACCGATGGACCAGCGCCTCATTATCGAGGTTTCATCGGCCGTTGCAAAAGCAGCAATGGAATCTGGGGTTGCCCGTAAGGCCATAACCGATTGGGACGCTTATGTTGAGGAATTGCGGGCGCGTGTAGGTATTGATGATAAGATAATGCGCACGCTTACCAATAAGGCTAAGCAAAGCCCTAAACGCGTGGTATTTTCCGAGGCCGATAACTATAAAATATTAAGGGCCGCGCAAATTGTAAAAGAAGAAGGGATAGCTACCCCTATTTTGTTAGGGAACGAAAACAAGATAAGGCAGCTGATGAAGGAAAACGACATCTATTTGGATGAAGTTGAAATTATCGACATAAGAGGTGGCTCCGCGCCGCACATGAAGGAATATGCCGAATACTTGTATACCAAGCGCCAGCGCAGGGGGGTTACTTTATTTGAATCGAAAAAACTGTTGAGCAATCGTAACTATTACGGTGCCTGCATGGTGCAGTTTGGCGAAGCCGATGCCTTAATATCAGGCTTAACCAAGGACTATGCTACAACCATAAGGCCGGCCCTGCAAATTATAGGTACCGAACCGGGTGTGAACCGGGTAGCCGGTATGTACATGATGATAACGCAAAAAGGCCCGGTATTTTTTGGCGATACCACAGTAAACGTAAACCCAACCGTACAGGAACTGGTTGATATTACCGTGCTCATAGAACGTACTGTAAAACAGTTTAACATTAGCCCGCGTGTGGCCATATTGTCTTATTCAAACTTTGGGTCGAATGACGGCATTGTGCCCGAAAAGACCCGCGAAACCGTACGTGTTTTGCACGAAAAATATCCCGACATGCTGGTAGATGGCGAAATGCAGGCCAATTTTGCCCTAAATCCCGATCTGTTGCATGATAATTTTCCTTTTTCAAATCTTGTGGGCAAACCGGCTAATACATTGATATTTCCAACGCTTGAATCGGGCAACATAGCCTATAAATTATTGCAGGAAATGGGTGGCGCCGAAGCGGTAGGGCCAATATTACTGGGCTTGAAAAAGCCCGTACATGTATTGCAGTTGGGTAGTTCCGTACGAGAGATAGTAAACATGATCACCATAGCGGTGGTGGATGCTCAGGAAAAATCGGCAGTGGCGATCACAGCAAAAAAATAAGGGAAGTTTGTCATTTCGACTAACAGCGGGTAGTATAGAGTGAGGGTGCGAGGAGAAATCTTATACACCACACCCTGAGAACATGGAAAGAAAAATCATTTCCACTAGTATTAGTAAGGCTAACCCCGAGGGGTTAAATATTGGTAGAAAACCATAGAATAGGAAATTTCGTGCCGTAGGTACGAAACGAACAGCGGTAAGCAAACCCCGTAGGGGTTAAACCTTTGTAGAAAAATATAAATAATATGATCTCGTGCCGTAGGTACGAAACACAACGGATGCAATATCCTATCTTAACACAATTATATCGATAAAAAATGTACGCTTATATTGATGGTAAATTAGCTTTTAAAAGCCCTTCATATGTTGTAATTGATGCCGGCGGAGTGGGCTATCACATCAATATTTCATTAAACACCTACTCATTGATCGGCAACGCCGAACGCTGCAAACTTTACACGTGGCTTCACGTAAAAGAGGATGGGCACAGCTTGTATGGCTTTGCCGATGAAGGCGAACGCCGCTTATTTCTGCATTTAATATCCATATCGGGCATTGGCCCAAACACCGGGCGCATGATGTTATCATCAATTACCCCGGCAGAGATACAGGCGGCCATAATTAGCGGTAACGTGGCATTGATACAGCGTATAAAAGGCATTGGTCCAAAATCGGCACAACGTGTTATACTCGAGTTGCAGGACAAGCTGCGCAAAGAGGGTCCTGATACGCTTACAGCAGCGCCATTAAATAAAACAGCCAAGGACGAAGCACTATCGGCATTGGTGATGTTGGGTTTTGCAAGAAACGCCGCCGAGAAGGTACTGGAACAGGAATTAAATAAAAATAATGCGGAATTAACTGTAGAACAGCTAATTAAATATGCCCTAAAAAACTTATAATTAAGTCTAAATTGATTTGACTTTTGAGCAGGATTTTTACGTGTAAGATTGTAATATTGGTGTTTGTCATTTCTGCGTTTTGCGGGCTTGGCAATTCCTTTGCGCAACAATCGCCCACGGCAAAAAAAGATTCTGTCACCGTCACCACCCCGCTCAATTTACCGCAATCAAATGGCCTGCGCATAAGGCAGGGTATCTTCGATCCTGACCCGCCGAACCTGGTGCGTACGATTGAGTACGACGCGGCTAGTAACCAATATATTTTGTATGAACGTGTGGGTAACATGCTCTATCGCCCGCCGCAGTACCTTAGCTTTCAGCAATACCTGGCTTTAAAGCAACAGGAAACCCAGCGTGATTACTTTAAACAATTGGCCGATAACTATGCCTACCAATCACAGCAGCCCGGCTTCATTCCCGAGATAAAGGTCCGCAGCCGTACATTCGAACGGATATTTGGCAGCGAGAATATCGATATAAAAGCCCAGGGATCGGCCGCCGCTACATTTGCCGGGCAGTTAAATAAAAACCAGAACCCTTTATTTGATACCCAGCAGCGTAACCAATTCAATTTTAATTTCGATCAGCAAATACAGCTAAATATTGTTGGTAACATCGGCACAAACCTAAGCATTGCCACTAATTACAATACCAACGCCCAGTTCCAGTTCGATAACCAGATAAAACTCGACTACAAAGGCAAGGACGACGACATTATACAGGAAATACAGGCGGGCACGGTAAGCATGCCTTTAAATACCACGCTTATTACCGGTACACAGGCATTGTTTGGGGTGAAAACCAAGCTGAAATTCGGCAAGCTCGATGTTACTACCATCATGTCGCAGCAACGTTCGCAATCAAAAACCATAACTATAACCAATGGTTCCGAACAGGGTAATTTTAAGCTTACCTCAAACCAGTACGATGCAAATAAGCACTATTTCCTGTCGCAATATTTCAGGAATAATTATGATGCGGCAATGGCTAACATACCCATCATCAGCTCGAACATCAACATTACAAAAATTGAGGTTTGGACAACCAACCGTGTAAATGCTACCACCAATTCAAGAGATATACTTGCTCTTATGGACTTGGGCGAAAATGCGCCTTATAATACTCGATTGATACAGGGTGGCGGTGGTTTTTCGGCTTTACCTGCGGGTACCGATATACCGGGCTTTACGCAGCAATCAAACAGCCTGCTTAAAAACCTGCCTGCTGATGCCCGTTTAACTAACTCAAACGCTATTGCAACTTATTTTAACGGCACCGGGGCGGGCGACAACTATGCCAAAGTAACCTATGCCCGCCAGCTGGTTCAGAATAAGGACTTCACGCTACACCCGCAATTAGGCTATATCTCGCTTAATTATCCCTTGAATAATGACGAGGTGCTGGCTGTAGCCTACCAATACACCTACAACGGCGTTACTTACCAGGTAGGTGAATTTTCGAGCGACCGCCCCATCAACAACAATACGCCTAACGTTTTGTACGTAAAATTATTAAAGAATACCCTGCTCAAAACCAACTTGCCCATATGGAAGTTAATGATGAAAAACATTTATTCCCTGGGTGCGTACCAGGTAAGCCCTACCAATTTTAAAATGCAGCTTACCCGGCTGGATAATACTTCGGGCATTCAAAAAGGGGTAATGGGCGAGGGTGCCAGGACTACCGGCAAGCTATGGCTACAATTACTGGGCTTAGATAACCTCGACCAGCAAAATGAAAAAAAGCCCGATGGCTATTTTGATTATTTAGAAGGTATAACCATCGATTCAAAAAACGGTTTACTCATCTTCCCGGAGGTGGAGCCTTTCGGAGCCGACCTCGCCGCCAAATTCGCGCCCGGCGAAACGAATTTAATAAATACTTACGTTTACCAGCCACTTTATGATTCAACGCAAACCGTAGCGCAGCAGTTTTTCCCGCAGTTGAACCGATATACCATTTCGGGTACGTTTACATCGGCAGGCGGTTCCGAATACCAGTTGAATGCCACCAACATTCCGCAAGGCTCAGTAGTGGTAACCGCAGGGGCCACCAAGTTAGTTGAGGGCAACGACTATACGGTTGATTACAACGCCGGTACCATCCGCATACTTAACCAATCGATCTTGTCATCGGGCCAGCTCATAAGCGTAAACCTGGAGAACAATGAATTATTCGGCGTTCAGCAAAAATCATTGTACGGCTCAAGATTTGATTATAAGGTGAACAACAACTTCTCGTTAGGTGCAACCATTATGCACTTAACCGAGCAACCTATATCGCAAAATGAGGCGGTAGGCGACGAATCCATATCGAACACCATCTGGGGTTTTGATGCAAACTATAATTCGCCGTCAAGGTTGCTCACACGCCTGGTTGATAAGCTGCCGTTTATTCATACCAAAGCGCCGTCGTCTATTAATTTTAGCGGCGAATTTGCGCAATTGCTGCCGGGTACGCCGAGCGTGCTAAATTACGCGGGCTCAAAAAACGGTACTGCATACCTTGATGATTTTGAGAATAGCCAATCAGATATCGACCTGAAAAGCGCTATATCCTGGCAAATATCAGGCACGCCCCAGCTTTTCCCTGAATCGCAGCGCTTTGACGACCTAAGCTATGGGTATAACCGCGCCCGCCTGGCGTTTTATAATATCGACCCTATATTTTACACTTCTACTACCGCGCCCGTGTCACGTACTGAGCTATCCAAACCTTACGTGCGCGAGGTATTGCAAACAGAAGTATTCCCTTACCAGCAATCAGTTACCGGTGAGCCGTTGATATTGCCAACTTTAGATCTTGCTTTTTATCCAACTATACGAGGCCCTTATAACTACTTAACAAACGGGCTTAACAATGATGGTACATTGCAAAATCCTTTTGGCAAATGGGGCGGTATTTTCCGGTCGATCTCAACCAGCGATTTTGAAGATCTTAATATTGGCTACATTGAGTTTTGGGTACTCGATCCATTCATCGGGAAAGCAAACTCCGCAGGTGGCGACCTGTACTTTAACCTGGGCAGCATATCCGAAGATATTTTGAAGGATGGGCGTAAAAGCATTGAGAACGGCCTGCCCGTAAACGGCGACTATAGCACAGTTGATACAACCGCGTGGGGCCGTGTTGCCAAACTACAACCCGTGGTAAACGCATTTGATAACGACCCTAATTCGCGTACGTTGCAGGATGTTGGTTTGGACGGTTTGAATGACGCCGACGAACGCGTGAAATTTGCCAGCCAGGTACAGGCCATAAAAAGGGTAGTAAGCCCTGTAGCCGGTAATGCCTATGCCGCCGACCCTTCATCTGACGATTACCGGTACTACCAGGGTTCAGCGCTCGACCAGGCCGGGGCGGGTATTTTGGAACGATACGCCAAATATAATGGCACAGAGGGTAACTCGCCGACATCTTCGCAATCAGTGGCGCAAACGGGCCTGCAAACATCAGCGGCAACCTCTGTGCCCGATGCCGAAGATATTGACCACGACAACAACATGAGTACCGACGATGAATACTTTGAGTACAAGGTTTCCATAAGGCCGAAGGATTTGGTTGTAGGGCAAAATTATGTGAATGACAAAGTTACCTCAACGGTAAAACTGGCTAATGGTACAACGCAAACCTTTACCTGGTACCAGTTCCGCATCCCTATTAACGATCCTAATAAAATAGCCGTTGGCGGTATCCAGGATTTTAAATCCATCCGCTTTATGCGTATGTATATGACGCATTTTGTGGATACCTCTATCCTGCGTTTCGCTACCCTGCAATTGGTACGCAGTGATTGGCGCGCCTATGATTCAGATAATAACCCGGCCAACATTATTGTCGACCCGGCCATAGTAAACCCGGTTGCAGATAACTCAACCCTGGTGGTAGGTACCGTTAATATTGAAGAAAACGGGAATCGCCAGCCAATACCTTACGTGGTGCCGCCGGGTATTCAGCGCCAAACCAATTACAGTGGTATAAACGCAAATACCAAGTTAAATGAGCAATCGCTGTCATTAACAGTAAATAACCTTACCGACGGTTATTCGCAAACTGCATTTAAAACATTTAATAACGACCTGCGCAACTACAAGCACCTGCAAATGTTTGTCCATGCCGAGGCTGTTCCCGGCGAACAGTTAAGGGATAACGACATCAGCGCCTTCATGCGCCTCGGGTTGGACTATGTTAATAATTATTATGAGTACGAGGTGCCGCTAAAAGTTACGCAACCAGGTACCAGTTCTCCAAACTCTATATGGCCCGCTGCCAACCAGGTCGACCTGGAACTTTCATTGCTTACCAACGCCAAACTGGCCCGCGATGCTGCCAAATACAAAGGGCAACCATGGCCGCTTACCGTGCCTTATACTATTACCATTGGTGGCAGTAAAATAACCATTATGGGCCAGCCCGACCTGAGCCGCTTAACCACCATTATGCTGGGTGTACGCAACCCTTACAAAGGGAACGCGCCACAAACAGATGACGGTTTAACCAAATCGGGTATAGTATGGTTCGATGAGCTGCGCTTAACCGATATTAACGAACGTGCAGGCTGGGCCGCTATAGCAAAAGCCGATATTAAACTGGCCGATTTTGCCGATGTTACCCTGTCGGGAAGCAAAAAAACCGCCGGTTTCGGCGCGCTGGACTCAAAAATTGGCGACCGATCGCTGGATGATAACCAAAGTTATGATGTATCGGCAAATGTGGAGCTTGGTAAGTTCTTCCCGGCCAAAAGCGGCGTGCACATACCAACCTATGTAAATGTATCGCAACAGGTAAGCACCCCTTTATATGACCCGGCAACGCCCGATGTGCTGTTAAAGCAAACCCTGAATAATGCCACCAGCCAAAAGCAAAAGGATTCCATAAAAAACGCGGCCGAAAATTTTACCCAGCGCAAGAGTATAAACTTTACCAATGTACATGTTGATAAAACCGATACAAAGGCGCCGGTACACGTTTGGGATATATCAAACTTTAATGCCACCTATGCTTATACCGATTATGAGCATCATGATTTTAATACTTTGATAGATTTTGAAAAAACCTATCGCTTGCAGCTGGCTTACAACTACAGTAATAAACCCAACTATTACAGCCCGTTCGAGAAGATAGTCAAGAACCACCTTTTACAGATATTTAAGGATATAAATATAAGCCTGGCGCCTACACGGTTGAATTTGAGTATCGACTTTAACCGGTTCGATTCGCAAACCACGCTGCGCAATAACGACCCGGCTGATATTGTCCCCATACCAACCACCTACAACAACACTTTTACTATTACCCGCATATTCGGCATAGGATGGAACCTTACAAAATCATTAACGCTGAATTTTGATGCAACAAATTTAGCCACCGTTGATGAGCCGCAGGGGCCTTTATCGGGCCTGAACCGCGACTCGCTGTATAATAACCTGGCCAAACTGGGGCGTACCACAAATTACAACCATACCTTTGCCCTGGCCTACACGGTACCTTTTAATAAAGTACCGGGGCTTGACTGGATAAGCGCCAACACCAGTTACAGCGCCCATTTTAACTGGCTGGCCGAGCCGGGTTTCTCTATTAACGATCCACAGTTTGATGTAGGTAACAGTATACAGAACTCGCGTACCATCATAATTAACCCTACACTGAATTTTATAACGCTGTACAATAAATTCCCATTCCTTAAAAGATCCACCAAGCCCGATGCCCCGGGCGGTTTTGGGAAAGTGATGATAGGGTTGCTAACCAGTATAAAAAGCCTGACGGCAACCTTTACACGTACTGAAGGCACGTTCCTGCCCGGTTATTTGCCGCATTCTACCGTATTTGGCGAGGATCCTGCGTATAACTCACCGGGTATAGGGTTCCTGTTAGGCAGCCAGTCTGATCTGCGTCAAAGGGCTGTGTTAAACGGCTGGATATCTTCGGATACGCTGCAAAACCAGCCTTATGTGCGAACCTATACACAAGATATGCACTTTAGCGGTACACTTGAGCCGTTTAAGGGTTTACGTATTATTTTAACTGCGTTTAAAACGCAGGATCATACCTATCAAACCAATTTCAAATACCTGGCCGATGCCAATAGCTTTGAAAATCTGTCGCCAACAACAACGGGCGATTACAGCATGTCGTTCATCACCATAGGTACGGCCTTCTCAAAAATTAGTGGCGTAAATAATACGTCGTCTACCTATAATAACTTTTTGGGCGATCGTGATATTATTTCGCAGCGCCTGGGCAAACTCAATCCAAATTCCACGGCCGGAGTGGCTAGCGGTTTTGCTGATGGTTATGGTCCTAATTCGCAAAACGTACTGGTGCCGGCTTTCATAGCGGCATATACCGGCAAAGATCCGTCGAAAGTAAGTCTTAACCAATTCCCTAATATCCCTTTGCCTAACTGGCAAATAACTTACGGAGGCTTAAGCAAGATCCCTTTCTTTAGCGATATTTTTGATTCTTTCGATGTGAAGCATTCCTATTCTTCAACCTACAATGTTGGTACTTATTCCACATTGCTGCAGTACACTACCGACGCGAATGGGAATACGACCTCGCGTGATATTAATAACGACTTTTTGCCGCTGTACCAGTTTTCGCAGATCGCTATTTTTGAACAGTTTGCGCCACTTTTAGGGCTTGATATGCGGTTTAAGAACAACGTTACCACCAGCATATCATACGCGCAAAGCCGTGCGCTGAGCTTAAGTTTGTTGAACAGCCAACTGGCGCAACAAAACGAGGATGATGTTATCTTTAGCTTTGGTTACAAGGCCAAAAACTTCAGGTTCCCTTTCGGCTTGTTCAACGACCTGATATTAAAAAACGACCTTACCTTTAACCTTGCATTCGCACTGCGCAACACTAAAACATTGATCTATCAGCCCGATGTTACGGCGGCGCAGCTATCGTCAGGTGCCGACAATATCACCTATCGCCCCGAAATTGATTATGCCCTCAGCACCCGCTTTACCATGAGTATGTTTTATGATGCCAACATCACCAAACCATATACCTCGCAAAGCTTCAATACCTCGTTCACCACGTTTGGGTTTAACTTGAAATTGTTGCTGCAATAGGATT
>CAIWRU010000210.1 GCA_903915155.1 uncultured Mucilaginibacter sp. | reverse complement strand
GTGGTAAGTATGGTGGTTATCGGCCGTACATTCAGTCGCTACATCAATAGTTTGAATATACTGGCTATATCAGCGTTCGGGCTGTTGTTGTATGATCCATATTATATTACCGAGGTGGGTTTCCAGTTGGCTTACCTTGCCGTGGATGGATTAATAATTTTCAGGCCGGTAGTTTATAAGTGGCTTAAGTTTAAGAGCAAATTTGCCGATAGGATATGGTCAGTTTGTTCGGTATCAATTGCGGCGCAAGTCGTCACTTTCCCATTAAGTGCTTATTATTTCCACCAATTTCCTGTTTATTTTTTGATCAGTAATCTATTGGCGGTGCTGCCGGTTACCATCATCATGTACACGGGTATCATTTATTTATTGCTGCCGCAGATACCCGTTGTGTCAAACGGCCTTGGTTATATTTTGGAGCATACCATTTTGCTGATGAATAAAATGCTGACTGTTATTGAGCGCCTTCCTTTTGTTAGCATCAATAAAATATGGATATCGGGTATAGAATGTTTGCTGCTTTATGCCATTATCATCAGCCTGTTTTATTTTTTGTATGACAGGAAGACGTGGCTGTTAAAGATGTGTTTGGTTTGTGTACTGCTGTTAAGTATCTCCATCAGCCTAAAAAAAATAAATACGCAACAAACTGATAGCCTTGCCTTTTTAAGCCTGCGTAAGCACGTGGGAATTGTGATGAAGAACGGCGACAAAGCTGTAGTTATTTCCGACCTGACGGATACGGATAAGAATTACAAATATTCCATTCAACCCTATTTAGAAAGCAGTGGGATTGATAATGTGCAGGTGTACAATTTAAAACAGGATATGCGTTCAGCCTTTGCTGCAAAACGATATAACCTCATTCAATTCGGTGATAAAAAGATATTGATATGTGAAGGAAAGGGCAACGATGATTTTTTGGATCGGGAGCTTAATCCTGATTATATCTATGTTACAGGCAACTCCCGAGGGTTTGTAAATGCAATTATTAAAAAACATCCGCAGCAAATGCTCGTTATAGATGGAAGCAATAGCGACAGGTTAATTAACCTGCTGAAAAAGCGGGCCGATAGCTGTACTTTAAAATATAGCGTGTTGAAGCGTAACAAATCGCTGCTTGTCGTATCCAATTAGCATTAAATTTTGCTTTGAAATAAATTAAGCTTTAAATTGTAACAAATTAAAAAAAACTATGAAAATTAAATTATTATCGGCCGCCCTGGGTTTAGCATTAACAGCAGGCGCTATTAACGCTAATGCGCAAAAGTCCTTTAAATCAGGGGTGATCTCATTTCCAACAGAAGTTCGTGGCCAACCGGCTGATGCCAAGCAATATTTTACACCCGATTCATCGGCTACTGTAGTAACCTTTGGCGCCGGTAGTTTCAAAATATTAACAGCAGCTACACACAAATACCTGGCAGTTATCCTCGATATACCTGTTGCGGGTATAAAAAAAGCAGGTGTAGCAACCCCGGCTGAACTGGAAGAAGGCATGAACGCGATACCAACCTTCACTTACACTACTACAACCGAAACCAAGCAGATATCGGGCTTCGCCTGTACAAAAATTGTGGCTAAGGATAGCAAAAGCGGGAAAACCTATGATGTTTGGGTAACCAAAGACGTTAGCTTGCCTGAAACGGCTACACCATTTTACTACAAAGGTATAGATGGTTTCCCTATACAGTACACAAGTTTTAGCCAGGGCCAGGAAGTAAGCATCACTGTTAAAACCATAACCGGCGATGCAGCCCCTGCAGGCACCTTTAGTATAGGGAAGGATTTTACAGTAGGCACGTTGGCTGATTTGACGGCAGGTCAATAATTAAAATTCGTTAAATATAAAACGGCCCTGTATTATTTACAGGGCCGTTTTATATTTAATGTAGATATATTAGTTTTCTAAGCTATTCCCTAATTCCAATACCCAATCGTTAAACAACCCGGTTTCTATATCCACAGCCTTTTGCGCGTGGTATTGCCAATCGGGCGAGAAGCTTTTTAGCTGGTTTATCATTTCTTCCAAATGCCCTTCTTCTTCGAGGATTATCGATTTCACATTCACCTTACTGCCCACGGCGTCCAGCGCGTCCTGGTAAACAGGGTAAAGCTCATCAGCACGTACTTCAATAGCATAGGTTACCAGTAAATAGGCTGCAAAACGTAGTGCACGGCCTGTTAAACCGAGTTCTTTTTTAAGGTAACGGCATACGTCAACATCTAACTGGTTTAAATAATATTTACTGTATGATGGAGCCAGCAAGTATTCGCCCGAATAAGTAGGGCATAAGCCTTCACCCGTTTTTTCAATTTGCTTTTTAAGGTAGAAAGCGTGGCGGTGCTCCTCGGCGGCATGTTTTAAAATAATATATGTTACAGTAACCGGATCTTCACTTGCTGATATTTTACGCGCGCCGGTATTTTCCATTAACGACAGCGTGTTCAGCCAGCGTGCATGCAATTCGTTATCGGCTATTATAGTTGGTAGTATAGTTGATAGTTCCATTTATTTTTTGATTACACCGATTTTGTTTTTGATTACACCGATTGATGGTTTTGTTTCACTGATTTAATCGGTGAAATCATTTCTCAAAATCAGTGGAATCATAGCTCTTCGAGAGCGTCTTCAATTTTGGCGTAAATATAGTTTAGCTCGTCATTGGTAATGCAATACGGAGGTAAAATATATATAATGTTGCCAAGTGGACGTAAAATTATACCGGCATTCAAAAAGTACAGGTACAACCTGTCGCGCAGGGAACTGAAATAGGAGGTACTGCTGCCGGTTTCCCATTCCATAGCGAGTATGGTGCCTGTTTGCCGCGTAGTTTTTATTTTAGGGTGATGCTTTATTTTTTCAGCAAACCCGCTGTGCATAGCTTCAATTCTTTTGATACTCTGCATGGTCGATGCATCCAAGGTAATATCCAAACTCGCCAGTGCAGCCGAACAAGCCACAGGATTAGCTGTGTAGGAATGCCCGTGAAAAAGCGTCTTCAATTTATCATCCGATAAAAAGGCGTTATATATTTCATCGGTGCAGGTAGTCAGTCCTAAAGCCATCGTGCCTCCTGTAAGCCCTTTTGAAAAGCACATAATATCCGGCTGTTGCGATAAATGATCGCATGCGAAAAGCTTTCCTGTCCGCCCGAAGCCGGTAAAAACTTCATCCGCAATAGTTAAAACGCCTTCTTGTTTACAATGTGCCAGTAATTCATCAAGATATTCTACCTCGTACATCACCATTCCGGCAGTTCCTTGTACTAATGGTTCGAATATGAAACAGGCCAATTCAGATCTGAGGTAAGAGATGCGGGATTTGAGCGCTTTTATGTTCGATGCATCCGGCAGATCAATAAACTCAACCTCAAAAAGCAATGAATCAAATGCCGCGGTAAAAGCGCTCCGCCCGCTCACAGCCATCGCACCAAAGGTATCGCCATGGTAAGCGTTTTTAAAAGCAAGCATTTTAGTGCGTGGCTTGCCCTGGTTGTGCCAGTATTGCAGGCACATTTTTATGGCTACTTCAATGGCGGTTGAGCCATTATCGGAATAGAAGGCCTTTTTTTGGTTTGAAGGTAATATAGCTAATAATCTTTCAGCCAGTTCAATGGCTGTTGGATGCGTAAAGCCCGCAAATATCACATGTTCCAGTTTTAATAGCTGTTCCGCTACTTTTTTGGCAATGTAAGGATTAGCATGGCCGTGTATGTTAACCCACCACGATGATACGGCATCAATATATCTTTTGCCGTCCTCCCCATACAAACAAGCGCCCTCGCCGCGTACTATGGGTACATGTGGCAGGGCAGTTTTCATTTGTGTGTATGGGTGCCATATAACTGCTAAATCTCTCTCAACTAAACTCATAATTGTTTTATTAAAAGTTCTGCAACGTGTTTGTCTGTGGGGAAGGTGAATTCAGCAGCGCTCAATTCATTCAACTTTAACCACCTGAACGACTGTAACAGGTCGCCTTCACCCTCGCCCTGGCCTTCCACCTTATCGAAATCAAACACCTTTGTTTTTACAGGGAAATTCAATTCGCTAATGTTCTTTACCAAATAATAAACGCTGATTACCTGTGTATCGTTAAAAGCAGATTTTACAAAAAAATCAGTGGTGTAAAAATGGCTAAGGACAACTATTTCGGCATTGCATTCCTCCATAAACTCGCGCTTAAGGCCCTGGGTCAAACCTTCGCCAAGCTCAAGCCCGCCGCCCGGGAATTTGGTAAACCGCATGCCGTATTCCTGCTCGTCGGTTATGAGCAGTTCATCGCGTTCATTTATCAGCAGGCCATATACACGTACATTAAATAGTGCCATTAGTCTTCGTAATGTTTTTTGTTGCGGATAACCTTATCCATAGTCCAGGTAATACGTTCAGTTTTAGCCTCCGACCGTATAGGGCAGTTGGGCATGCTGCAATAGTGGCAGCAATCGGGCAGGCACGGGTCGGTATGTATAAAAAGTTCCGTTTTTGTTATTTCGCTATTTATTAGTTTATCTACCAGTTTCACTTCTTCGTGCACCCTGTTCAGGTCGAAATAATTGGGCAGTGTTAGGTGGCAGTCGATATGCAACTCATTGCCATATTTTTGCGCGCGGAAGTTATGCAGATCTATCCATTCAACACGGCGCTGTTCGTCCAGCACTTTTACAATTTCGGCAACAACGTCAAAGTCGGCCTCGTCCATCAATCCGCTAACCGATCTGCGTACCAGTTTATACCCTTCGAAGGCTATATACATTCCCACAATAATTGATAGTATATTATCGAGCAAATCAATTTTTGTGAAATAAATAAGCAGCAAGCCGACTACCAGCCCGGCGCTGGTTACCATGTCTGTAAGCAGGTGTTTGCCGTCAGCTTCAAGCGTTATGGAATGCAAAGCCTTGCCTTTACGTATCATATAGTAACCGTAAGCGCCGTTAATAGCCCCCGTTACAAAAATGATTATGGCACCCGTAAGCAGATCATGTATTTCGCTGCGGAAGAATATGCCATATATAGCTTTTACTACAATCAGTACTCCGGCAACGGCTATTAAAGAGCCTTCAACAAAAACCGAAAAAAACTCGACCTTGCCATGGCCGTAGGGGTGGTTCTCATCGCGGGGCTGCGACGAAAGGGAGATACTGAAAAACGCGAAAGAACTTGCAACTACATTTACAATGCTCTCGGCGGCATCGGCCAGTACAAAGTTTGATGAAGTTAATAAATAGGCTCCGAACTTTGCCAGCATCAACACAACGCCAATAATTATCGAAAAAAATATGATCCTTTTTTGTTCGTGCAAAGCTTTATTATTTGTGCGCAAATCTATGAAATAGTTTGTTGATGATAGTTTAATTTAGATAGTGGATTAAAATAATTCGTATTTTTGATATATGAAGTTTGTATTAGAAGTGAAAGAAAACAAGGCTGCTGCTTTAGTAGCATTGTTGAACGATTTGCCTTATGTTAAAACCAAACAGCTCACGCCATATAAAGCTAAAGTGCTTGAGGACGTGAAGGAGGCGGTGGATGAAATGAAACTGGTGATGGCCGGTAAATTAAATGCGCGTGACGCCGACGAATTGATGAATGACTTATAAGGTTAAATTTATACCTAAGTTTGAAAAGGAACTTAAGCGGTTATCAAAAAAATACCCCTCACTTAAGTCTGATTTTTCATTATTGTTGACATCGCTCAAAAACGATCCGTCACAAGGAGTTTCATTAGGGAGTGATTGTTATAAAATACGTTTAGCAATCTCCAGTAAAGGAAAAGGGAAATCAGGAGGTGCAAGAGTGCTTACTTGTTTCAAAATTATTCATGGTACAGTATACCTGTTAACCATTTTCGATAAAAGCGAAAAGGAAAATATACCCGATAAAGAATTAAGTGAACTACTTAAGTTTATTGACTAATTATTCCCAATAATAAAACACCATTTCATTGGGTTTTATCAAATTAAAAATTGCGGCATACCTAACCGGCGTTTAATTATCAACTTGTTAATTAAACACGAACCTTTCATTGCAAACTGCAAACTTTTCTATCTTTGCCGCAATAAGATAAAAAACAACATGAGTGCATTAAGTAACAGGATCAACAACCTGTCCGAATCGGCAACCATAAAAATGGCCAAAATGGGCCGTGAGCTTGCCGCAAAAGGGGTAGACGTAATCAGCCTTAGCTTTGGCGAACCCGATTTTCACACACCTGAGCACATTAAAGATGCTGCCAAGAAGGCGATGGACGAAAATTACACCTATTACACACCGGTATCGGGCTATCCCGAACTGCGTAAGGCAATTGCGAAGAAGCTGAAGGACGAGAATGGTCTTGATTATGATTTTAGCCAGATAGTTGTATCGACAGGCGCTAAACAGTCGATAGCTAATGCGGTAATGTGTTTGGTTAACCCCGGCGAAGAGGTGATCATCCCAACCCCATACTGGGTATCATACAGCGAAATTGTTAAATTAGCTGAAGGTGTAAGCGTATTTATTGATACAGATGTTGACAGCGAGTTCAAGATCACTCCTGAGCAATTAGAGGCAGCGATCACGCCAAAGTCGAAACTGTTTATGTTCTCATCGCCAAGCAACCCAACAGGCAGTGTTTACAGCAAGGCAGAATTGGAAGGCTTAGCCAAAGTATTTGAAAAACATCCGCAGGTATATATTATGTCCGACGAGATATATGAGCATATTAATTATGGCGAAAAACATGAGTCGATAGCGCAATTTGACGCTATTAAGGATCGTGTGATAATCATCAATGGCTTCTCAAAATCATATGCCATGACCGGCTGGAGGATAGGTTATTCCGCATCGAGCAAAGAAACTGCTGCAGCATTTGATAAATTACAGGGCCAGATCACATCCGGCACCAGCTCAATCACCCAACGTGCGGGCCTTGCTGCGTATGACGGAGGATTGGAATCGGTACTTGCAATGCGTACACAGTTTAAAAAACGCCGCGATTTGGTGTATAAGTTATTAAGTGAAATTGAAGGCTTAAAGGTGAACTTGCCCGAAGGCGCGTTTTACTTCTTCCCGAATGTAACTTCATTCTTTGGCAAAAGCTACAATGGCAGAACCATTAATGATTCGGACGAGTTAGCTATCTTTTTACTTGAAGAAGGCCACGTAGCAACCGTAGGCGGCGATTCATTCGGCGACCCTAAGTCATTACGTATTTCTTATGCTGCATCAGAAGAGCAATTGACCGAAGCTGTAAGGCGCATCAAAGAAGCCTTAGGGAAATTGAAATAATTGATGTCGACACAGATGCGAATGTTGCGCCTGTGTATAAAATGAAAAGCCCCTTACCGGTTAAGGTAAGGGGCTTTTGCATAGTAGTGATTTGTTT
>CAIWRU010000209.1 GCA_903915155.1 uncultured Mucilaginibacter sp. | reverse complement strand
GCCATCTGCGGCATAGAGCGGCGAATTTACAAAAATTACAGCTAAAAGGAAGTCAGCCCTTTGTACAATTGTTATTTATAGATGTTCTAAATTAGTGATCAGTTAATTAGAGGGTAGAGATCAGTAAAAATCATGAGCAGTATATTGTAAAAACTCCATTACAACTAATCGCATTAAATCAATATATTAGTCACCATGAAATTAACCCTAATTAATTTTTCCACCGCTATTGCGCTGACCGCCATATTGTTATCAATGAAAGCCGATAATAGCAAAAAAGACCTGCTTTGCCACAAATGGGTGCAGTTTGCTTTTAAAAGAAACGTTGAAACATCGCCCAGCCCGATCGACAAGTCGATGGCGAAAACCTGCATTTTTAATCCTAATGGGGAGTATGTGGAATTGATGGGATTAAAAGCGTCGGGGCATTATTTCTTAAACGCTGCCCAAACGAAAATTGCTTTTCAATACGAGATGATAAACGGGAAAAGTTTCCCTGCCTCTGACGATACTACGAAACATTACAACATCATCATTTTAAGGCTCACCAAAGATACCCTCATCTACGGGCAGGAAGCATACTACGGCGAGAAACGGGTTTACGGGCATGATGACTGGTATTTTGTGAGGGCGAAATAGTATCCCCTTAAACAGTTTCGATTGCGTTGAATAATTTTAGTACCGGTATCTTTTTAAAACCGCGAGCATCATTAGTAATTAAAGTCAAATCCATTACAACAGCAGTAGCAGCTATTATTGCATCAGCTAATTTAACACCGTACATTTTACGTATTTCAACAGTCTTCAATTTTACTTCAGTGTCTAATTCAAAAATGATGCTGTCTGAAATAAAGTTGTTCAATATGATTGTATCATTTTCGGTTGCTGACCGCCAGCATAAAAGTTCAATTTGAGAAATGGAAGATATGGCAGGTTGGTAATTATTGATAATATCATTCATCCGTTCCTGTTCATTATCTGTAAAATTCTTTTGCAGATAATAGATAACGGCGTTCGTGTCCCAAAGGTATTTTAATCCCATTCGTTACGCAGATCATTCAATTGTTTATCAATTTCTTCAAGCGGTTGCTTAGTCATCGCTCCACTATATTTTGCAGCTAAATTTGAGGGTTCAGTCTTAGTTTCTGTGATTTGATGTAATCTGATCACTTTTAATGATTCCAGATCTTTTAATAAATTTATTGCTTTATCATCAAGTATATCTACTGTTATCGTTGTCATGATCTCCTGTGTTAAAATATAAATTTACGATTATTTATGGTCAGCTGCAAAATGATAATTAATAGGTCTATTCACACTTCAGGGGGTTAGGGAGCAAAACTCATATCCCTCTTTACTCCAAACCTCCATCGCCCTTGGCAACACATATTCCAATCGCTCATAAGCTTTCAAACTATCATGGAATACTACTATCGATCCGCTTTTGGTGTGTTTCAGCACGTTTTGCAAACACTTCCCAGGGCTTAGTTTAACATCAAAATCGCCGCTCAATACATCCCACATAATAATTTTTATACCGGGCTTAACACTTTTTAACAACTTTATCTGCGATCTTGCAATGCGCCCATAAGGTGGGCGGAACAAATTGGTATGCAATAATTTATCAGCTTTTATTGTATTTTGCAGGTAAATATCATCAGCTGTATCCCAGCCTTTTAAATGGTTGTAAGTATGGTTTCCAATGGCATGCCCCGCATTTTTTACCTGCTCGAAAATGTCGGGGTGCTTATTCACATTATCGCCAATGCAAAAAAAGGTGGCTTTGGCATAGTATTGTTTTAAAATATTTAGTACAAAGGGTGTAACAATAGGTATAGGTCCATCGTCAAACGTGAGATAAATGCAAGGTTTACCGGGTTTTACATCCCAAATAAGTTCAGGATACAGCTTTTTTAGCAAACGGGGCGATTTAACCAGGTACATGTACAAAATAAGTTAAATGTTTTCATCATTACACAAACAATATATAATAGTGCAATATAACCCAGTTTTGTTTTTAATTTGCACCCCATAACCTTATGATACAAAAGATATTTACATCAATAAAAATAAGCCTCATCTGTCTTATAACATTATCCTTTGGTGCTTTTACAGCCCAGGCCCAGCAGGTAATAACCTTGCAACAAGCGGTAGCGCTTACATTGCAAAACAACCTTACCATTAAGCAGTCTAAAGTTACGGAGGCACTGGCGGCACAGGATGTTGACCAAAGCAAGTATAACTTGCTGCCCCAGATTAGCGCTAGTCCCTCTGCCGGTTATGGTTTCGGTCGTAGCCAAATCGCAGGCGCTTTTGCTTATGCAAATCAAGCTACTTTTAATGTTAACGCAAGTGCAGCGGCATCATTTACGTTGTTCCAGGGCGGGCAGTTACGGAACCAGATCATAGAAAATAAATTGATACTGGATGCCGATAAAACCGCCACCGAAAAAGTAAAAAATGACCTGTTACTTAATGTAGTGGTTGATTATTTGCAAATACTTACTAACCAGGATTTGGTTACAGCCGCACAAAATCAGATAAAAATTGCCCATATCACTTTAGACCGGACACAAAAAAGCGTGGACTCAGGAAACCAAACTCTTGCCGACCTTTCCCAGGCCAAAGCCGGGCTTTCGACAGCTGAACTTAACCTGACAACTGCTCAAAACCAGGTAGCATCAAACATATTAACACTTAAACAATATATGGAAATGAGCCCTGACGTGGATATCACCATAGAGCGCCCGGATATAAGCAAGCTTACTGATATAAAGACACTATTCAACAACACAGAGGTAATAAACACCGCTTTAAGCATTAACCCCGACATTAAACTTGCCGAGTTACAGCAAAAAAGCTATGAGCAACAAATTAAAATTGCAAAGGGCAACTACTACCCTACACTTTCGCTTTACGGGAACCTTGCATCATATTATTCAAGTGCCCTATCAAATTCCAGGGTAGTTGGTGTAACCACACCTGCCGTTCAACCTATTGGTGTAGTAACCGGGTCGGGAGCTGTAGTTAATACGATAGACCCCGTTTCCAACCCGATATACGGCCCTTATTCATTTAGCCGCCAGTTTAATGATAACTTTCAACAAAGTGTAGGCGTAAGTTTGCAGATCCCGATATTCAACCGCTTCACTTCCCGCACTTCGGTAAGAAAGGCGAAGTTAAACTATGAATATTCGGTTATAAGCACCCAGCTTGCCAAAAACACCTTAAGCAAAACAATTACGCAGGCTATATTAGATGTGCAATCGGCTGAAAAAAGCTATATCTCAGCACAACAAACTTACCAGGCCGATAAGGATGCTTTTAACATTGTTCAACAACGATATAATGTTGGGCTGGTAAACTCGCTTGATTACAATACCTCATTAACCAACTACAGTAAAGCTGAAAGTGATATGATAATTGCCAAATACACATTAGTATTCAGGAGCAAGGTTATCGACTATTATTTAGGCAACCCGATACAACTTTAAAATAAGAAAAAATATAAACTGAAATATTAAATCAACCAAATTCACAATAAACTAAATTCGAAATTGAACATTCGAAATCCGAAATAAGAAAGAACCATGGGAAAAACTACTAAATATATACTGATCTCGGTTGGAGCACTAATTGTTCTGCTGATCATACTAAAGGTAACGGGCATATTAGGCGGGCCCGATAAAACGCAGGTTGCCACAGAAAAAGCGACAGCACGCGATATTACCGAAACAGTTACTGCCAGCGGCAAAATAAAACCGCACCTTGAGGTTAAAATAACTGCCGAGGTTTCGGGCGAAATTGTTGAGCTGCCTGTTAAGGAGGGTGACGTGGTTAAAAAAGGCGAGTTGCTTTGTAAGATCAGGCCCGATATATTAAAGTCAGGTTACGACCGTGCGGTGGCATCATACAATACCCAGAAAGCTGCCATTGGCAACTCAAAACAAATGCTGGCGCAAGCTCAGGCAACGTATGATAACCAGGCATCAATTTACAAACGCGATAAGGCGCTTTTTGATAACAAAGTGCTTACAGCGGCCGAATTTGATGCCGCCAAAGCAAGCTATGAAGGCGCTAAAGCCGCGCTTGAAGCTGCTAAGCAAAATGTAGTTGGTGCAAACTTTGGCCTCGTACAATCATCGGCATCTGTTCAGGAGGCACAAGCCGATTTGGATAAAACAAGTATATACTCGCCTATCGACGGTGTGGTATCAAAGCTTTCTGTTGAAAAAGGCGACCGCGTGCTGGGTACTATACAAATGGCAGGTACCGATATCATGACCGTATCTGACCTCAGTAAAATGGATGTGAATGTGGACGTGAACGAGAACGACATTAACCGCATAACGCTTGGCGATTCATCGAGCATTGATGTGGATGCCTTCCCTGATAAAAAATTCGATGGTGTGGTGTCTGAAATAGGCAGCTCGGCCAACGTAGTGGGCACCAGCGCCGACCAGGTAACAAACTTTACAGTTAAGGTGCGTATCAGCCCCGATTCATACGTGGCGCTATTGAAGAAAACCGCCGCCAACCCTTCACCGTTCCGCCCGGGATTAACTTCAACAGTTGATATCCGCACCAACCATACAAAAGGATTAGCCGTTCCTATCCAGGCAGTTACTACCCGCGATGAGCCAAAAGCAAAACCAGCAGCTGATGCCGGCAACAACAGCGACAGCGCCCCGGCAAAAACAACCAACGCACCCGTAAAGGAATATGTGTTTGTTTACAAAGCAGGCAAAATAAAACAGGTACTGGTAACTACCGGCATACAGGATGATACCTACATACTGGTATTGTCGGGCCTGAAGGATGGTGATGAGGTGGTTTCGGCACCTTACGATGCTATTTCAAAAACCTTGAAAGATGGTATGATAGTTGAAAAGGTAGATAAATCCAAGCTGTTTGTTAAACCTTCTGATAATTAATAATTTATGTGGATAGATAGAAATCTCGCAACTGCTATCTGAAATCTCGTATCTAATCTGATATATTTGTCCTGCCCGGAAAACCAATTTTCAAGGCAGGACATTTTTATTTGCGGATACAGATGCAAAAAAACAAGATAGCAGTTATTGGCGGCGGCAGTTGGGCCACAGCCAATATTAAAATGCTGGCCGATAATACTACCCCGAAAGAAATATTTTGGTGGATGCGTAATGCCCATGCGGTTGAGCATATCCACAAGTTTGGCCACAACCCCCATTATTTAAGTTCTGTCGATATTAAACTCCCGGCTGAACATATATCGACCAACATAAAGCATATTATTCAACAGGCGAATTTCATTTTGCTGAACGTTCCGGCTGCATTTTTAAAAGAGGCCCTTGCGGGTATAACCCCTGCCGACCTTGCCGGTAAAAAAATTGTCTCGGCCATAAAAGGCATAGTGCCCGATGAGAACCAGATCATCGGCGAATTTTTGAACCAGCATTACAATATATCGTTCGATAATTTCATTGTTATCAGCGGGCCTTGCCACGCTGAGGAAGTGGCACTCGAAAAACTATCATACCTCACCATCGCTTCCCGCGATATTGAACTGGCGGCCGAATTTGCCGGGATGATAAACACCCGCTATATAAAAACCAATGTATCGGATGATATTTATGGTACCGAATATGGCGCAGTACTTAAAAACGTATATGCCATTGCCAGTGGTATTTGCCACGGTGTGGGCTATGGCGATAATTTTCAATCGGTACTCATATCAAACGCTATCCGCGAGCTTGAACGTTTTGTAGATACTGTACATCCCATTGACCGTGATATAAAAGAATCGGCCTACCTGGGCGACCTGCTGGTTACCGCCTATTCGCAGTTTAGCCGTAACCGTACTTTTGGAAACATGATAGGCAAGGGTTACACCGTACGCTCGGCGCAATTAGAAATGAACATGGTTGCTGAAGGATATTATGCGGTGAATTGCCTGCATGAGGTAAACAAAAATTACAAGGTACACATGCCTATTTGCAATGCCGTTTATAATATCCTGTACCAAAAACATTCCCCCGCACTTGAAATGAAACAATTGGCAGAACATTTGAGTTAATAGTAACAAAACTCATTTAAAATACCATGAAAAATTTATTTAAAGTTGCCGTAATGGTAACAGCATTATTCGCTGCCGTAGCAGCGAATGCGCAGACTGTAAAAAAAGACGCTCAGGCAGTTGGTCACAAAACTTCAGAAGTAGCTGCCAAAGGCGCTGCAGCAGTAGTTGATAAAAAATACGAAGGTAAGGCAGGCCCGGATGGACAAACCATCTACATTAACAAACATTCGCATTATTATTACGTAAACAAACTTGGTCACCGGGTTTATTTAAAAAAATCGCAGCTAAGAGACAAATAATTATTTGTAAATTAACGCCTGTTAAAACAAGCCGCATTTCAGTATGAAGATTCCTCCCATAGTATATATTATCGTGGCGAGTTTGCTCGTACTGCTCACTGTGGCTTGTTCGCATAATAAAGCGGATAAAACCTATCCTAAGCTTATTGGCGTTTGGAAATCAAAAGCCGATGGCAGCTTGTTGAAAATAACCGAAAAGAAATTCACCATGGAAAGCGATGCGCCTGATCCTGAAGATTATTTTGTAAAAGGCGATACCATTTACACTTCATTTCAAGGCAACCTGCCCTATACCAAATACGCCATTTTAGCACTGGATGATCACGCTTTAAAACTATTCACTCCCGATTCAACCAGCGTTGAGTTCATAAAATAGATATAAAAGAAGTGCCCTCGGAAAACCGGGGCTCTTCTTTTATATCAAATATTATTTAAACAAGTCGGTAGTTGGCCAGGTTGGATTTTGTGCTAATGCATTCCAAAATAATTGATCAAGCCCGGAGCTGAAGTTTGCGTCGAGGCTCCTGGTATTTGTTAATATCACAAAATTGTAGCCCTGTGAAGTGCAGGCTTGTTCTGTTGCGCATCCGGGCAAACTGCCCTGGTGGAAATAGTTTTTACCGTTAACGCTCCATCCGCATGCATAAGCGGTATTGGCTGTTGATGGTGTGAGCATTACTTTGAGCGCGTTTGAAGAAATAATATCAGGCCTTACCGGAAACCCGTCGACATATACCAGGAACCTGGCTAAATCTGAAGCGCTGGCAATCCAGCCGCCGTGTGAATCCATACGGGTAACGTTATAAATATAAGGGTCTTCCCCCGACTGGCCATAGTATTTAACTTCATTTGGCTTTCTGTCGGCCAGTGTGTTGCCGGCTATGCTCATATCGGTAATGCCTGCCGGTTTCATTACCAGCGCCTGTACAGCATCTGCATAAGTTTTGCCTGTAATTTTTTCAATTACGCGGCCCAGTATACAAAAACCAAAGTTTGAATAATCATAATGCGTTCCCGGTACATAATCCAACGGGCGGTTATCAAGCGTCCAGGTTATTAGTTGTTGGGCTGTCATGGTTGGGTTGGTGAACATCGGGTCATTAACCGAGTTTCCCCAGCCGCCCGAGGTGTGATGCAATAGTTGATCAACCGTAATATCAGTAATATACGGGCCGTAGGCTTTCGTGCCATAGGTAGTACCTAAAAGCGCGCCTGTACCAAACACTTTGCTTTGAAGATTTATTTTTCCCTGGTCGAGTAATACCATTATAGCTACTGAAGTAATCTGCTTTGACAGGCTGGCGATCCTGTAAAGGTCGCCGGTGGCCGCTTTTTGATTACCTTCTTTATCGGCCCAGCCATAAGCTTTGGCATACACCAGTTTTTCACCCTTTGTTATAGCGATGGATAGCCCTGGCAGGTTATAAGTAGACATAAATGATGCTGCCTGGGCGTCAACCGCAGGAATTGATAACACTTGCGATGCGGAGGTTGCATTAACAGTATAATCCTGTGTACTGCCATCTTCAGCGGTTACTGTGTAAGTTACTGCGCTACTGAAATCATTACTGGTGGCGCCGCTTACCTGTTTAGTTCCGTTTACCGAAACTGTAGCTTTATCTGATGCAGTAAAGCTGGCTTTTAAACCGGTTAAACTAACACCGGCCGGCAGCGTTGCAGTAACCTGCGTACCACTTATAGTTGCTGCAACGTCAGCAGTTAAACTATTGTTAGCTTTTTGAAATGAAAAAGTGAGTAAGGTTTTGGCTGCTGATTTTGGACCCGGGTTTGAGCTTTTGGAGCATCCTGCCAACCCAATGGAGCAGATAAAAATAATTACTACTTGTTTTGTAAATTTTAGAGCTTTCATATTTGAGTTAGTTAATAGTGATAAGTATGATTTTTCTCAAATATTGGTTATAAATGCAATCTTAAAAATAACACATATGCGCTATTTTTAAGATTACCTAACCTGCAAATACGCCAAAATAAAAGCCCCCGGTTTTATCAACCGGAGGCTTTATTAAACTAACTAAAAATATAGTGACCAGAGGTTAGAGATTAATTAATTAGTTTTTACTAAAAACTGCTCTCTAATCACTATTTAACTAAATTAAAATCTTCTGCGGCGTTCGGGGCGATCTTCCTTGCGTTTGCCCGAAAAATCACGGAAACCACCACCTGCGTTGCCACCTGCGTTGCTGCGTTCGCGGTTAAAGCCGCCTTCGCGCCTTTCACCACCACCGCTGCGGTTGTAGCCACCTTCACGGCGTTCGCCGCTTGGCCTGCCACTGTAACCACCTTCGCGACGGCCGCCTTCCGGCCTGCTGCTGCTTGTGCCTTCACCCGATACTTCTATCCTAACTTCACGGCCTTTAAAGTCAATTCCTTTAAAGTTGGTCATTACTTTCTCAACGTCCTCATGCTGTACCTCGAAGAAAGAGTAAACACCCTTTACATCAATTTTACCAACGGTGCGGCCGCTAATTTTGGTGTTGTTGCAAATGTAACCCAGCAAGTCGCCACGGTTAAATTCATCAACACTACCTAAGTTTATAAACAAGCGTGTGAATTCTGATTTGCCGCCATTACTGCGTGGGGCACGTTCGCCGCGTTCACCACGATCGCCGCTACGTTCACCATCAAAGGCACGACGGTCATCAACCGGTGCATTCAGGTCAGGTGCATTTTTGTAATAATCTAAAAAGCGGTTAAACTCTAATGATGCAAAGCGTTTAATAATATCTTCTTTGCTTAGCTCCTTGAACTCATCCATGATACGCGGAATATATTGTTCAATTTGCTGTTCGTTAACCTCAACATTATGTACTTTGTGTACCAGGGCAAACAGTTGCTTTTCAACAACATCAAAACCGGTTGGTATTTCACATTTAACAAATTTCTTACCGATAACACGTTCTATCTGGCGAATTTTACCAAGCTCCTTACCATTAATGATAGAGATAGATACACCTGTTTTACCTGCACGGGCTGTACGGCCGCTGCGGTGAGTGTAGTTTTCCAGTTCATCAGGTAACGAGTAGTTGATAACGTGTGTAACATCGTTCACGTCAATACCACGTGCTGCAACGTCAGTAGCAATAAGCAACTGCAGGCTGCGCTCACGGTATCGTTTCATTACCTTATCGCGTTGTTGCTGCGAAAGGTCGCCGTGTAACGCATCGGCATTGTAACCGTCCTTAATTAAGGATTCGGCAATATCCTGGGTTTCAATTTTGGTACGGCAAAATACTATACCGAAAATTTCAGGGTTAAAATCAACAATGCGTTTAAAAGCGGCATACTTATCACGGGCACGGATGATATAATATTCATGCTCAATGTTTTCGTTGCCGGTGTTTTTTGTGCCCATGGTAAGCTCGTGCGGATCGGTCATATATTTTTTCGCGATCCTGCGAACTTCGGCAGGCATGGTGGCCGAGAACAGCCAGGTTTTTTTCTCGTCGGGTGTGGTAGACAAAATACTGTCAATATCCTCCTGAAAGCCCATGTTGAGCATTTCATCAGCTTCGTCTAACACTACAAATTTTACCTGCGAAAAATCAATCGCTTTGCGGTTGATAATATCAAGCATACGGCCAGGCGTGGCCACTACAATTTGCACGCCGCGTTTTATCTGGCGTAGTTGATCTGAAATACTTGCGCCACCGTATACGGCCACAACGTTTACGTTGGGCATATTTTTGGCATAATTCTTCAGATCGTTAGTGATCTGTAAACAAAGTTCGCGTGTTGGGCATAAAACAAGTGCCTGCGGATGATTTTCTTCGAAATCAATAAGTTCCAATAGTGGTAAGCCAAAGGCAGCAGTTTTACCGGTCCCGGTTTGGGCTAATCCGACAAAATCGTTGCTGCCTGTTAACAATACCGGAAT
>CAIWRU010000208.1 GCA_903915155.1 uncultured Mucilaginibacter sp. | reverse complement strand
TAGCCGAAGCTGATGCCTTTTATAAGGATATCCAAAAAAACAATACCAATGCCGATAGCGTGATGGTGCAACGCCAGGCTTATGCTGGTATGCTATGGACAAAGCAATTCTACTATTTTGATGTGCATCACTGGCTGACGGGCGATCCTGCCGAACCACAACCGCCTTTACAGCGCCAGGCCGCCCGCGACAGTAAGTGGCAGCACTTTAATGCGAAAGACATTATCTCTATGCCCGATAAATGGGAGTATCCATGGTTTGCAGCCTGGGATTTGGCTTTTCACTCGCTGGCATTGGCAAATATTGATATGGAACTTGCCAAAAGCCAGATGATATTGCTGTTACGTGTTTGGTATATGCATCCAAATGGCGCCCTACCGGCTTATGAATGGGATTTTGGTGATGCTAACCCACCGGTACATGCAAAAATGGCCTGGGATATTTATAATAAGGATAAGGCAGCGAATAACGGTAAAGGCGATACTTTTTTTCTCGAACGAGTATTCCATAAACTCATGCTCAATTTTACCTGGTGGGTAAATCGCAAGGATGCTGCCGGCAATAATATATTTGAAGGTGGGTTTTTGGGACTGGATAATATAGGTGTATTTGACAGAAACGTGAAGTTGCCTATGGGTGAACACCTGGAGCAGGCTGATGGTACCAGTTGGATGGCCATGTACGCGCTAAATCTGTTGCGTATAGCAGCTGAATTGGCTGTATATGATAAGGCATACGGCGATATAGCTTCTAAATTTTTCGAACATTTTATATATATAGCAGCTGCTATGGCCAACCTTGGATCAAATAATGAAGGTTTATGGGATGAGGAAGACGGCTTTTTTTATGATCAGTTGCGTTTGCCCGATAACAGCACTCAAAAAATGAAAGTACGCAGCATAGTTGGCCTTATACCGCTTTATGCCTGCGAGGTGTTGGATGATGAAGAAATTACCAGTAACCCCATATTCAGTAACCGTATGAAATGGTTTGCCGATAACCGGCCTGACCTGGCCGGATTAGTATCGCGCTGGAGCGAAACACGCAATGGTGGTATGCACCTCATAAGCTTACTGCGCGGTTACCGCATGAAAATGCTGTTAAAATATATGCTCGATGAAAATGAGTTTTTAAGCGATTATGGCATACGGTCTGTTTCAAAATATCACCTTAATAATCCCTACGTAGCAAATATCGACGGGATGCAATTCAGCATAAAATACACCCCTGCCGAAAGTGACAGCGGCATGTTTGGCGGCAATAGTAACTGGCGGGGGCCAATCTGGTTCCCGGTAAATTATATGCTGGTAGAAAGCCTGCAACGCTTTTATAAATATTACGGCGATGATTTTAAAGTCGAGTGCCCTACCGGTTCAGGTATATTCATGAACCTGGACGAAGTGGCCCGTGAATTACACCGCCGTATATCAAACATCTTCCTGCGCGATGCCAATGGCAAAAGGGCCGTTTTTGGCAACTATGATAAGCTACAATCCGACCCTGAATTTAAGGACCACCTGCAATTTTACGAATACTTTGACGGCGATACAGGCCGTGGCGTAGGCGCATCGCACCAAACCGGCTGGACAGGATTAATTGTTAATTGTTTGTAAAAAACTTTGCTATGGACTTACGAAGTTTTTAAACTTCGTAAGTCTGTTTAATTCGTAGGTCGGTTATATTGCATTGCTATAAATTAACTATTTTTATCCACGCTAAAAAATATAAACCAGTTACCAAATCTTCTAAATGGCCGCTTGTAGCATAAAACGTATATATTTCATATTACTATTTTTGCTAAGCATTACTGTAGCACAGGCCACCGAAATAAAAAGCATAGGTGTACCATATGTGCAAAACTATACCAAAGTAATGTACCAGTCGGGTAACCAAAACTGGTCGATAACCAAGGATGAGCATGGTATAATGTACTTTGGCAATTCCGAGGGCCTGCTCACTTTCGACGGCAAATACTGGCAATCCTACCGCATGCCCAATGGGCAGATCATCCGCTCGGTAGCCGCTGATGGCAAAGGCAAAGTTTATGCCGGTGGTATGGGCGAGTTTGGCTATTGGGCTGATAATAGTAAAGGCGTACTGCAATACCATTCTATAGTAAACCTGGTTCCCCAAAAATACAAACCGGGAAATGAAGAGGTATGGAAAATATATATCGACCACAACCGCGTTCTCTTTGAATCTTTCGGCTCAATCTATATCTATGCAAACGGCAAAATAACAGTAGTTAAGGGCGCTAATCCATACTTATTCTTGTATAAACTCGGCAACCGTTTTTTTGTAGAAGAAGTAAATGGTGGCTTATTCGAGCTTAGGGATAATAAGCTAAATTATATTCCAGGCAGCCTTGAAATGGGCAATACAGGCGTGTTATCGATGTTGCCATTTAATCACAATTACCTTATCGGCACCGCAAAAAACGGCCTTTTTATATATAATGGTAAACAAATAAAACCATGGGCAAACCAGGCCAATGATTTTTTGAAAACCTTCCAGTTGAACAATGGTGCGGTAATACCGGGTAAGTATTTCGCGTACGGCACAATTTTAAACGGCGTGGTAATTATCGATACTGCAGGCAACGTTATACAGCATATCAACAAAGAAAGCGGCCTGCAAAATAATACAGTATTAAGCCTGTTTACCGATAGTGAACAAAACCTATGGGCCGGCCTTGATAATGGTATCGACCGCATCGAAACCAACTCGCCATTATACTTTTATTTTGATAAGGTAGGTAAATTTGGCACGGTTTATTCCAGTATCATTTTTAATAAAAAAATATATCTCGGCACTAACCAGGGGCTTTTTTACAGCGATTGGATACCCGATGCCAATAAGCGCCTGGCAAAATCATTTGATTTCGAACTTATACCCGGCACCCAGGGCCAGGTATGGGAGCTTTCCCTGCAAGACGGCCGCTTATTATGCGGGCATAACTCGGGTATTTTCCAGGTAAATGGGAGCACAATTTCCAATACATCGCAAATAAGCGGTTGCTGGACAATGAAAAAACTAAGCAATAACCAACTGATTGTAGGCACTTATACAGGTTTGGTAATATATAAAAAAGATAGCGGCGGCAATTGGGTTTTCGATCATAAGGTAGATGGTTTCGGCCAGCCGGCCCGCTATGTTGAGCAGGATAGCAAGGGCGAGATATGGGTTAGCCATGCCTATAAAGGTGTTTTTAAAGTAATACTAAGCGATGACCAGAAGAAAGCCGTAGCAACCTCATACTATGATAAGCACTCAGGCCTGCCTGCTTGCGATAACATTAATGTTTTTAAGTTCGAGAACCGAATGGTTTTCTCGTCCGATTCGGGCTTTTATTATTATGACGATATAAGTGACCGGTTTTTTAAGTACCAGCAGTTAAACAGCAAAATGGGTTCATTCGCGGCATCAAATAAAATTATAACCGCTATTGATAAAAAATATTGGTTCATTAATCACGGTCGTGTTGCTTTGGCTGATTTTTCCGTTCCTGGTAAAATAAACATTGATTCAAATCGCTTTAACGTGCTCGACAGCCGTATGGTACAGGATTACGAGAACATAAGCCGTATCAACAGCAGCATTTATTTAATTAGTATCGACGATGGCTTTGTAATATTTAATGATGAGGACGTTACCAAACGTAATACCGTTCAGCTACCAATGGTGTTGATAAGGCGCGTTGAAAATATTAACGATAAAATCACCGTACTAAGCAATAACGGCAGTAATAACGATGTCGAGATCCCTTTTAAAGAAAATAATATCCGCCTGTCATACTCATTGCCTTATTATAGCCAGGCAAAAATTAAATACCAGTATTATTTAGATGGATACTCAAAGGAATGGTCGGACTGGAGCATGCAAACACAAAAGGAATTCGCCGGGTTAGGGCAGGGGACTTACCATTTTGGCATAAGGGCAAAAATTAATGATGAAAGCACTACGCCGGTAACAACTTTTACATTTATTATTTTACCACCATGGTACAACAGTAAAATAGCATGGTTTTGTTATTTGCTGCTCATTATTTTAGGTTATTACATATTCAAACATTTTTACACCCAAAAATTAAAACGGCACCAGCACCATATACACGAAAAGCTGCAAAAAGAGAAAGAAGAGTTCCTGAAACAGGAAGCAATTGCCAACGAGCAGCAAATAGTAAAGATAAAAAATGAACAGTTACAGGCCGACCTGGCAGGCAAAAGCCGCGAACTGGCTAACTCGGCCATGAATATTGTTTATAAAAATGAACTACTGCAAAAAATAAGCGAAGAAATAGGCCATTTAAAAGATACCACCGGCAAAAAACTACCTGATGATCAGTTGCGCAAGATACAAAAGGTTATAAACGAAGCCATGACCGATGAGCGCGATTGGAACTTATTTGAAAGCAGTTTTAACGAGGCACATGAAAGCTTCTTTAAAAAATTAAAATCACATCACCCCGATCTTGTACCCAATGATCTGAAGCTTTGCGCATACCTGCGCATGAACATGAACAGCAAGGAAATGGCATCATTGTTAAACATTTCTTTACGTGGAGTTGAAATAAGGCGCTATAGACTGCGTAAAAAGCTGAATTTAGAGCATGACAAGAACCTCGTCGAGTTTCTCATGGAGCTATAATACTACATCATTACCTCTCATAACACTATTTTTACATCATGTGTTTATTTTACACTATTGTAGTGTAAAAATTAAGAAAATATTTAATTAAATAATTGATTATCAAATATTTGAACTTTTGTAAATATAGATTTGTGAAAGTGATTTTTTTATAGTGTAATAATGTAGAGGTACATTATTTGTTAAAATTGTAATATCTCGCCAACTTCGGATAATCAAAAACCAATTATTTTTTATTAACCTAATTTAAATTACCCACATGAAGAGAAATTTTACAATCTCGGGGTTTATCTTATTGTGTTTATTTTTTGTTAACACTGCATTTGCACAGAATTTTACTGTTAAAGGTAAAGTTACTGATGCCACAACCGGCGAAGGCGTGGTTGGAGCAAGTGTTATAATAAAAGGAACAAGTAATGGTACCCAAACCGACGCTAACGGTGCATTCTCGCTAACCGTTTCTCCAAATGCAACCCTGTCTGTTTCCTACATAGGTTACATTACACAGCAGGTTGTTGTAACTAAAGGTGCTGCAATAAGCATCAAACTGGTATCTTCCTCAGGCGCTTTGCAACAGGTTGTTGTAATCGGCTATGGTACACAACGCAAAATTGATAATACCGGTGCGGTAGCTACTGTAAAAGGCACCGAAATTGCTAAACAGGCCTCTACCAATACGCTAAGTGCATTAGAAGGTAAGGTAGCCGGCGTTGAGATCATTAACAACGGGCAACCTGGTTCGTCGCCCACTATTAACATACGTGGTGTTGGCTCAATTTATGCGAATGTTCAGCCATTATTTGTTGTGGATGGGGTCTGGTACGATGATATCAGCTTCCTTAATAATGAAGATATTGAAAACATAAGTATTTTAAAAGATGCGTCAAGTACTGCAATATACGGTATAAGGGCCGCCAATGGCGTGGTATTGGTTACCACCAAACATGGCATTAAAGGCAAACCAACTATCAGCTATAATTTTTACTACGGCTGGCAAGCAGTTACCAACCAGGTAAAAATGGCAAATGGTACCGAGTATGCTACAGCTATTGATGAGTTAACGGCGCTTACAAATACACCAAGTAATTATAACCCGCCGCCATATCCAAACCCGGCAAGTTATGGTACAGGAACAAACTGGTATGACCAGATACTGCGCAATGCCCCGGTAAGCAACAATCAAATATCGCTAAGAGGGGGTAATGATAAGTACACTTACGATTATTCGGCAGGCTACCTTGATCAGAATGGGATTGTTAAAACCAATGACTACCAACGCTACACCTTTCATGTTACAAACGAATACAAACCTGTGAAGGCACTGAAATTAGGGTTTACTGCCAATTTGTTATCCAGCAAATCCAATGATGTAAACGGCAGTATTTTTCATGAAATGTATACAGCTGCTCCGGTGGTTCCTGTTTTTTACGATAACGGAAAATATGGCGACCCTGCTGATTATAGCGTGGGTAGTGGTGCTAACTATAACCCGGAAGCGACAATTGATTTTTTCAATCAAAAATCAACTACCAAACGTTTTACAGGTGCTGTTTATGGTGAATACAATATCCTGAAAGATCTGAAATTCAGGACAAGTTTTGGTGGTGATTTAGCGCAAGCCGAAGTAAGGAATTATACGCCAATTTATTTTGCTACAGGCGGCCAGCAAAGCACTACAACATCATTAGATGTTAATCATGGCGAAACCCGCAATTGGATATGGGAAAACACCTTAACTTATGATAAAACCATAGGTAAACACAAAATTACCGCTTTAGCAGGTTATAGCTCACAACGTAACTCAAGCGCTTATGCCGATGCATTTGCCGATAGTGTTGCTGATGCTAAAAAAGGTAATTTGCATACATCATTCCCTGCAGGTGCCAATGTAACTTATACAAAACCAACAGCCGACCAGATACTTACAACAGAAGTATCGGAGTTTGCCCGTATAAATTATTCATATAATGATCGTTACCTTTTAAATGCTTCTATCCGTCATGACGGTGCATCCGAATTCTACCCTCATCCATATGCGTGGCTTCCGGCAGTTGGTGCGGGCTGGGTTATAACAAATGAGGATTTCATGAAAGGCCAGCATTTTTTTAATAACCTGAAATTACGTGGAAGTTATGGCCAGGTTGGTAATGCGGTGGTTCCTATTAATCCTACAGTACAAATAGTAACTAACGATCCGGGTCAATATACAGCCATATTTGGTTACCCTAACCAAACAACAGCCGCAGGTGCAAGTATAAATACCGTTGTACCGCCTTCAATTGTGTTTGAAAAATCAATTGGAACCGACTTTGGTCTTGAGGGTTCGATCCTTAACGATAAGTTATCTTTTGAGGCGGATTATTATAACCGCGAAACTAAAAATGCAATTTTCTCTATTCCTATACTTGGTTCAACTGGTTTGGGCGGTAGTGGGTTATTAGGCAATCAGGCCGATATCAGGAACAGGGGATTTGAATTTTCTGTAACTTGGAAACAACAGGTTAGCCCGGATGTATTTTACTCTATTAGCCCTAACCTGGGTATAAACAACAACGTTGTTTTAAATGTACTTTCGGGTAAAAACCCTATTTACGCTGGTGGCGCGGGCATTGCAAATGGCGCATTAGCTACCCGTACTGTTGAAGGTGAGCCAATTGGCGAATTTTATGGTTATAAAGTTACCGGCATTTTCCAAACTACTAATCAGGTGTTACACTCACCACAAGTAGGAAGTGCTCAACCAGGCGATTTTATTTACCAGGATACTAATGGCGACGGGCAGATAACATCTACCGACAGGGTTAACTTAGGCAACCCGAACGCCAAATACGGCTACGGTATTAACACCTATTTAAAAGTTAAAAATTTCGACCTTACCCTTGATTTTCAGGGCCGTGCAGATGTAAGTGTTTATAACGCTAACATAGCCTATCGCTTCGGTAACGAGAATATCTCACAGGATTTCTATCAGAACCGCTGGCACGGGTATGGTACTTCAAACACCTATCCTTCAATGAATGTTGGTTCTACGCTTAACAGCGCGCCAAACTCGTTTTATGTTGAAAGCGGTGCTTATTTCAGGATGAGAAATGCACAAATAGGTTACACCATACCGGGCGAGTTATTAAGGAAATGGAAAATACAAAGTATCAGGCTTTTTGCTAATGCGCAAAATGCAATCAATATATTCGGATATAAAGGCTTTAGCCCCGAAATTGGTGGTGGTGTGCTAAACCAAGGCATCGATGCCAGCGTATATCCATTATATGCTACTTATAATTTTGGTGTTAACGTTACATTTTAATTCATATTACAATGAAAAATAAAAGATTTATTAAAAACGCAGTCGGGCTAAGTTTGATCGCTGCGTTATTTTTCTCGCAGGGTTGTAAAAAAAGCTTTTTAAATGCTACACCCGCTACCTCAGTAAAAGCTACACAATTTTGGCAAACTTCTGCCGATGCTACGTCAGCAATTAACTCCATGTATGCCGATCTGCACAATTGGAACGATATTGCTTTTGCGCCTATTGCCTTAGAGAGTATGGGTTCGGATGATGTCGACAAGGGTTCGACCACTAATGATGCCAGCTTTATGAACGAGTATCACTTTTTTACTGTTACTTCAGGCGAAGGGCAATTGGATGGTTTCTGGACCGGGATGTACAACAACATCAACTTTGCAAACCAGATAATAACCAATATTCCCGCTATTAACATGGATGCCAGCTTAAAGGCCAGGTATATAGCCGAAGCTACATTTATCCGTGCTTATGACTATTTTAGGTTGGTGCGTGCCTTTGGCGATGTTCCTTTAGTTTTACACCCGCCAAAATCGGCCGCTGAATTCAACGTGCCACGTACCCCTAAGGCACAGGTTTGGGCGCAGATTGAAACCGATCTTACAGCAGCAGCCTCGGTATTGCCAACTACATATAGTTCGGCCGATATTGGCCACGTTACTAAAGGTGCAGCCTTGGCTTTGCATGCAAAAGTAGCCTTGTATCAAAAGAAATGGGCCGATGTGGTAACCTATACTAATGATGTAACTGCGCTAAATATTTATTCATTATTCCCTGATTATGAGAAAATGTTTAGGACAACCAACAAAAATAACGTTGAATCAATTTTCGAAATTCAATGTATGTTGATACCAAATAATCCGGGAGCATCAAACTCACAATATTCACAGGTGCAAATGCCAAGGGGTACCGAACCAGCGACTGGTTGGGGCTTTAATGTTCCAAGCGCAAGCCTGGTAGCCGAATTTGAAGCGGGTGACCCACGTTTGGCTGGTACGGTTATCTATACAGGCCAAACCACACCCGAAGGCGATTTGATCGATGCTAATGACCCTAATCCGTATTATAATCTGAAATCGTATGTGCCGTTTGCATTATATGTTTCGGGCTTTAACCAGGGTTGCCAGCAGGACAAAATTGTTTTGCGTTATGCCGAAGTATTATTAATGAATGCCGAAGCAAATAACGAATTGGGCAATACCGCCGCTGCATTAGCTTCCTTAGAAAAGGTAAGGGCGCGTGCAAGGGAAGGAAATGCTAACATCCTGCCCGCAGTTACCACTACAGATCAGGGTGCTTTACGTACCGCGATCTACCACGAAAGGCGTGTAGAGTTAGGTATGGAATTCGACCGCCATTTTGATGTGATTCGTCAGGGTAGGGGTGCTGCAGTGTTTGGCCCTTCTAATATTCCTGGTAGTCAATATGTTGTAGGCAAAAGTGAGCTTTGGCCAATACCACAAAACGAGATCGACCTGAGTGCCGGTACATTAGTGCAAAACCCTGGTTATTAATTATCCAATCAATTAAAGAGATGAAAAAAATTCAAAATATAATTACGGCTTTGCTGCTTACCGGTTCAGCATTAATACTTACGTTGGTGTCGTGCCAAAAGAGTTTCGACCCAAAATCGTATGCCCCTAAAAAGCCGTTGCCTACATTTGGAGGATATGCTTCTTCCAATGAAATAGAAGCCGATAGCCTGGTGGCCTACTGGAACTTTAGCGGTACACTTACCGATAGTATTTCAAAATTACCGGGTAAAGCTACAGGTGCTGCCTCTTTTAGTTCGGGCATTTCGGGCCAGTCTTTCCAGGGCTCAGCAAATAGCGCTTATGCCGTTTGCGGTGCAGCTCCTGCGTTGGCAACGTTGCAAAAATTCACAGTTAGCGCCTGGGTAAATACTACGCCCCCAACAACAGGCTTGTTAGACTATTTTACACTTGCCAATACAAATGCATTTTGGGGTAATATCGAGATGTTTTTCGATAATGGCAGCAATAACACCGCCGCGCACGTTCGTATTCATATGTCGCAAAACGGTAATGATAATACCTTTGCCGCCGAGGTTCCCGGTTGTTTTGGCGCCTGGGTAAATTTGATCTTTAGTTATAATACCTCCGGTACATGTACCCTTTATTTAAATGGTAAATCGGTAGCTACAGGCACTGCAGGCAATTTAACCGGCCCGCTGGCGTTCCAAAATGTAGGCGATGTAGTGTTCGGCTGTTCACAGTTTATGACCACTCCTGCCGAAAATGCAGCTGCAGGTGGCACAACTCAGCCATGGGCTGCTTATTTCCCAGGTAAAATAGACCAGGTACGGGTTTATAACAAAGTATTGTCTTCTACCGAAGCTAATGCTTTGTATAGTCTCGAAAATTTAGGAAGATAAAAGTTGGTTAGATTATAAGGTTGTCCGGTGCAAACCGGGCAGCCTTTTTTTGTAACTGTAAAAAAGATTATGTTGGCCATTCGGGTATTTAGTATTGAGGCATGAAAAGTTTGAAAATATATTTAGGATTGATTTTGGTTGCGGGCTTGTTTTCATGCTCAAAAGGGGGAGGGGGTTCTAATCCGCCTCCGGTGGTACCGGCATCGTTCAGCTTTAATTCAGTAACGGTAAATGGTGTTTCTAATGGGTTTAATTATGCTAATATTAATTCAAAGCCTGTTATTAAGCTTTCATTTTCAGCGGCTATAAACCATGCTTCGGTAAGCAATGGCATTACTATCAAAAGTAGTTTAGGCACGGCGGTATCCTACAGCACAAGCTATCAGAATAATGACAGTACAGTTGTTATTTCATCGTCGGCATTGGCTTATCTAACTAAATATACGCTGGCTATTTCAACAGATCTCAAATCTTCAAAAAACGGAAGTCTGTCGTCTGCTATAAATATCAACCTTTCTACATCAATTGATTCAACCAACAAATTCCCCACAATAACCGACGACCAGTTGCTTACCCTTGTACAGCAGCAAACCTTTAAATACTTCTGGGATTTTGGCCACCCCACCAGCGGCCTTGCCCGCGAACGCAATACTTCGGGCGATGTGGTAACTACCGGCGGCTCAGGCTTTGGCGTTATGGCTATTGTTGTGGGCGTCAGCAGGCAATTTGTAACACGTGCCGATGGTTTGGCACGTATGCAAAAAATAGTTGCCTTTCTTAAAAATACGGCCCAAACATTTCATGGTGCATTCCCCCATTGGATGAATGGTGTTAGCGGCGTGGTAGTTCCTTTCAGCACACAGGATGATGGCGCTGATCTGGTAGAAACTGCTTATATGATGGAAGGCCTGTTAACCGCCCGCCAGTATTTTAACGGCGCAAGTTCCGATGAAACCCAGTTACGGGCTGACATTAATACTATTTATGATCGCGTTGAGTGGGATTGGTTCAGGCAGAATGGACAAAACCAGCTAACCTGGCATTGGAGCCCCGATTATGGTTTTGCTTTAAACGTGCGGATAGAAGGTTGGGACGAGGCTTTGATAACTTATGTTATGGCTGCCGCATCGCCAACACATTCCATACCTCAAATTGTGTACACTCACGGTTGGGCTAATGATGGTGGAATTAAAAACGGTTCAAGCTACTTTGGTGTAACGTTGCCGTTGGGCCCGGCGGAAGGCGGCCCGTTATTTTTCGAGCATTATTCGTTCCTGGGTATAAATCCAAACGGATTAAGCGATACTTATGCAAGCTACGATGTGCAAACCAAGGCCCATAGCATGATAAACTATGATTATTGTGTAGCCAACCCGGCAAAAAACATGGGCTACAGCGCTGATTGTTGGGGTTTAACAGCAAGCGATATTGAAAATGGTTACACTGCAAGTTCGCCAACAAATGATGTTGGCACTATTGCGCCTACCGCGGCAATTTCATCCATGCCATATACGCCAACGCAATCATTACAGGCATTGCGGTTCTTCTATTATAAATTGGGCGATAAAATGTGGGGGCCATACGGCTTTTATGATGCGTTCGACCTGAATGATGGCTGGTATGCATCATCAAACTTAGCTATTGACGAAGGCCCGATAATTGGTATGATTGAAAATTACCGCACCGGTTTGCTTTGGAGTTTATTTATGAGCTGCCCCGAAGTAAAAACCGGTATGAAGAGTTTGGGTTTTACCAGCCCTAATTTAAACTAAATACAAGCTTTTTTAATGAAAAAGATATTCATATTTCCACTTATACTTTTAACGGCAATTTATTGCCGGGCACAAAAATCTGCACCAGCTAAAACAGATGAAGGCATTAAGCCCGTAGGCATTATAAAAAATTTAACTGACAGCGCCCTGCTTGATGTGGTACAACGCCAAACGTTCCGCTACTTTTGGGATTTTGGGCACCCCGTTAGCGGCTTGGCCCGCGAGCGCAGCAATGTGGCTTATGATTACGGGAACGAAGTGGTAACTACCGGAGGCTCGGGTTTCGGTATTATGGCAATGATAGTTGCCACCGACAGGAAATGGATAACCCGTGACCAGGCCGACGACCGCATGTTAAAAATATTAAGGTTTTTAAGCAAAGCCGATTCCTTTCACGGTGTATTTCCGCATTGGATGAATGGCGAGACCGGCAAAGTAATTCCATTTGGCCGTAAAGATGATGGTGCCGACCTGGTTGAAACCTCATACCTTTTTGAAGGTTTGTTATGCGCACGCCAATACTACAATGCCGATAACGATAAAGAAGGAGAGATACGCGGCAGGATACAAGGCCTGTGGGCCGATATTGAATGGAGTTGGTTTACCCGCGATGGCCGTGATAATTTATACTGGCACTGGTCGCCCAATAATGGGTGGGCAATGAATTTTGCCATACGTGGGTTTAATGAATGTTTAATAACATATGTGCTTGCCGAATCGGGCACACGTTATCCTGTTCCTGCAAGCATATACCACAACGGTTGGGCACAAAGCAACTTTTTTATAAATGGCAAAACATTTTATGGCTATAAACTGCCTTTAGGCTTTGATTACGGCGGCCCGCTTTTCTTTTCACAATATTCATTCATGGGTTTAGATCCGAAAGGCCTAAAGGACGAGTACGCCGACTACTGGGAACAAAATACCAACCATACGTTAATAAACAGGGCGTATTGTATTGCAAACCCCAAGAAATTCAAAGGTTATGGCGAAAATTGCTGGGGATTAACTGCGAGCGATAATTACGAGGGTTACAATGCACATTCGCCTACAAATGACCTGGGTGTAATTACGCCAACGGCCGCACTTTCGGCATTCCCATATACGCCGCAATATTCAATGCAGGTGCTTCGCCATTTGTATTACGACCTGGGCGATAAAATGTGGGGACAGTATGGCTTTTATGATGCTTTCAGCGAATCGCATAACTGGTATGGCCGGTCATACCTGGCAATTGACCAGGGCCCGATAGTGGCTATGATCGAAAATTATCGCACAGGTTTACTATGGAAATTATTTATGAGCTGCCCCGAAGTTAAAGGCGGCTTAAAGAAAATGGGCTTCGAAAGTCCACAAATAAATTAAATTCGACACTTTTATTAATAATTCAAAACATATACAAATGATACGCAGGTTACTTTGCCTTCTGATTCTGATTACCCCTATAACAAACATTTTTGCACAAACAAGTTCAACGTCTGAAAAGAAGAAAATGGATGCTTTCGTTGCCAGCTTAATGTCGAAAATGACCCTCGATGAAAAAATTGGGCAATTGAACCTGGTATCGGTAGGGTTTGATGTAACCGGCCCTATAGTAAGCAAAAATGTTAACCAAAATATTGAAAAAGGTAATGTTGGCGGTGTATTCAATACTTACACACCGGTAGCTGTTCGCAAATTACAGGAGATAGCAGTTAACCACACCCGTTTAAAAATACCGTTGATATTTGGATACGATGTTATCCACGGGCATAAAACTATATTTCCTATTCCATTGGGCCTTGCGTCAAGCTGGGATATGAACATGATAAAGGGTACTGCTGCTATTGCTGCCCAGGAAGCCAGCGCTGATGGGTTGAACTGGGTTTTTTCGCCCATGGTTGATATAGCCCGCGATCCCCGCTGGGGCCGTATTGCCGAAGGCGCCGGCGAAGACCCGTGGTTAGGTTCGCAAATAGCTAAGGCAATGATACAAGGCTACCAGGGCAGCGATTATAGTGTTACCAAGGTAATGGCTTGCGTAAAACACTTTGCCCTGTATGGCGCTGCTGAAGCAGGCCGCGATTACAATACCGTTGACATGAGCGACCGCCGCATGATGCAGGATTACTTGCCACCATATAAGGCGGCTGTCGATGCCGGAGCAGGCAGTATCATGTCATCATTCAACGAAATAAACGGTGTACCCGCAACGGGCAACAAATGGTTAATGACCGATCTGTTAAGAAAGCAGTGGGGCTTCAAAGGCTTTGTGGCTACGGATTACACTGCAATAAATGAAATGATACCGCACGGCATGGGTAAAGATGGTTACGATGTAGCCAAAGTTGCTATTGATGCAGGTATTGATATGGATATGGTGAGCGAAGCTTACCTGGACAATTTAAAAAAGCTAGTTAAAGACGGCAAAGTACCGATGTCCGAAATTGATGCCTCATGCCGCAGGGTATTGGAAGCCAAATATAAATTAGGCTTGTTTACCGATCCCTATCGCTATTGCAATGAACAACGGGCACAGGTAACTATCATGAAACCTGCATTTTTGGATGCAGCGACTGAGGCAGCTAAACGTACTATTGTCTTATTAAAAAACAGCAATAATGTATTACCATTAAAATCGGTTGGGTCAATAGCCTTAGTTGGCCCGTTGGCCGATGACCATAGGGATATGATTGGCCCCTGGAGCGGTGCAGGCGACTGGAAACAATCGGTTTCGGTACTTGACGGTATAAAGAAACTTGCCGGAAACGTGCAGATTAATTACGCCCGCGGATCTAACATCACCAATGATGATTGGTTGATAAAGCGTTTAGGCGCCGGTGAATTAGGCAATGAAAATACGTCCGCACAGCAAATGATCGATGACGCTGTTGCCGCTGCAAAAAAATCGGATGTAGTGGTTGCGGTAGTTGGTGAATCATACACCATGTCGGGCGAGGCTGCGAGCCGCTCTGAAATTGGTTTGTTTGGCGCACAGGAAGACTTGCTTAAAGCCCTTAAAGCAACAGGTAAGCCATTGGTTGTAGTATTGATGAATGGTCGCCCATTAACCCTTAAATGGGAAAATGATAACGCCGATGCCATGCTCGAAACCTGGTTCGCCGGAACAGAAGCCGGTACCGCCATTGCCGATGTTTTATTCGGCGCTTACAATCCGTCGGCTAAATTAACTATCACCTTTCCGCAGGATGTAGGGCAAATACCGATCTATTACAGCCACAAGAATACAGGCCGACCTTATGCCGGAGATTTCATCGATCGTTACAAATCACGTTATCTTGATATATCAAACGATCCGTTATACCCATTCGGCTATGGCTTAAGCTATACCACATTTAGCTATAGCGATATAAAGCTAAACAACAGCAGTATTAAACCAGGCCAGTTACTGCACGTGAGTGCAACTGTAAGCAATACCGGTAAATATGATGGTGAAGAAACAGTGCAGCTTTATACCCGCCAAATGGTAGGTTCGGTGACACGACCGGTTAAGGAATTGAAGGGTTTTAAAAAGATATTCCTGAAAGCAGGGGAGAGTCAGGATGTTGATTTCACCATCAGCTCAAATGATCTCAGTTTTTACGACATCAACATGAAATATACCTACGAACCCGGCGACTTCAAAGTATTTTTAGGCACTAACTCACAGGATGTTAAGGAAGCGGATTTTAAACTGACTAAATAGTAAATTCCCCGCTCGTCATTGCGGGGTACGAAGCAATCTCTGTGCGATAGTTTGCTAATGCAAAGTTCGATCGCTTGTACAGCGATTGCTTCGTACCTCGCAATGACGTTTTTGGTTATTCCTTATTCGCCTTCGCCATAGTTACCGAAACCGCTTGCCACTTCGGCTTTATCGCCGTTTTGATGCAGGAAAAGAATGCACTTTCCACCTTTGGCACTTGCCATTTTTAAGTATATATCATTCTGAGGGGTAACCACTATATGCCGTGTGCTACCCAGGTTGTCTGATCGATATAAAGTTAAAATAAATACAACTTTAATGGCATACCTGTTTCTTAAAACAACAGGATTATTACAGTATCTATTGAGTTGATAATAATCGCATTGCAAATCTTAGTGAGAATATAATTTTGTGTTGTATGTATTATTCAATATATAATATCGAATTAATTATAGCTAATCTACATATTATTATATAAACCATTAAACCTTTGTTATTTCTTCTCGTCCTAACTGTATAAAATTTGAAACTAACTTGAAGCAACTAACAATTAAATGAGTAACGTTTCAATCACTTAAAAAACATAAAACAATGAAAAAGTTAGCCATAGTATCAGCAATAGCAATGAGCGGTTTATTTTATAATGCTGCAAATGCGCAATTAGGTTTACACATAGGTATACGTTTGTTTCCACAACGAATATTTGCACCCCGCCCGGTGGTAGTAGTTCAGCCACAGGAGCCTGTTTACCAGGAACCAGTAGTGAGTGATGATAGTAATAATGATGATTGTGATTTCTACTACTTACCGGACGTTGGTGCTTATTACAGCGTAAACGATCAGTGCTACTATTATCAGGACGGTGATAACTGGATATCTGCAGCTTACTTACCCGGTGTATATCATGATTTTGACTGGAGATATGCCCGCAGGTTCGAGATACGCCAGTCACGCCCATACATGCACAACGATTTTTACAGGAGTAGGTATCAAGGCTTCGACCGTGATATAGCCCGCAACCATAATGATTTCCGTATGGGTTTCGACTATCGCCATAATAATGCTTATAACAACGATCACCGTTTTGACAACCGGGGTGGATACGGTCAGCGTTTTGACAATGATCGCGATCATAACGACCACCGTTTTGATAACAGGGGCGGGTATGGCCAGCACTTTGACAACCGTGGACAGGATAATGGCGGACAATACCGCAACAACCAGGGCGATAATCGCTACGGGCAACAAGGCGATCAAAACCGCGATCGAGGTAATTATAACAATGGTCGCCAAAATGATCAAAACCAAAACCGTGACAGGGGCAACCGTGATAACCAACGCGTAGCCCAAAACAACAACGGTTTCGGTGGTAGAAATCACGATAGAAGAGATCGTTTTTAAACTTAACTCCTCATTATATATAAAGGTAAAAGGCTGCCCAAATGAGCAGCCTTTTACTTTTTAAAAAATCAGCGGAATCCTAAAATTATTAAAATCAGTGGTTAGTCGTTTGCTTTTATGCTGCTACAATTTGTAGCGGTATAGCGATTTTTAAATCCACGTGTTTTGTAAATAACAAATGATGTAAGGAAGGTGATAAAATTGCGACTACCAGTTTACAAGCTTAATGAAAAATGTATCCTATCTCCTGTCAAAAAATTTACCTTTACGCTCAATGGAGCCAGTACAACCCGATTCAAAAATTCTTATCGAGATCGTCCAAACCAAAATGCCGTTCGGTAAATATAAAGGCACCATGATATGCGATCTGCCGGTATATTACCTTGAATGGATGCATTCAAAAGGCGGCTTCCCGCCGGGTAAAATGGGGATGTTGTTATCAACCGTTTACGAGATAAAAATAAACGGTTTGAACAGGATACTCAATATGGTTAAAGAAGCCCTGAAAAGGGGCCAATTGTAATTTACTTCCGCATGACCATCTATCAGACCATGTGGTGCGTATATTGTTAAAAATAAATATTTAATACGATGAAAAAAATAGCGTTATATATATTAGCTCTATTGCTGTTTGCCGGTTGTGCAAACGGGCAATCCAATAGTTTTGCAAGCCTGCCAAAACTAAAGTCTGGTGAGAAAGTAGCCGATTTTGCGAGCGGGTGCTTTTGGGCATCAACCGAAGCATTTTCCGAACTAAAAGGGGTTGATAAGGTAATAGCCGGTTATGCTGGTGGGAATAAGCCACACCCGAGTTATGAAGAAGTATGCAGCGAAAGTACCAATCATGCTGAAACAGCAGAGGTTTATTACGACCCTAAAGTTATTACTTATGCCCAATTGGTTGATGCGTTTTTCCATGCCCATAACCCAACCGAATTAAATTACCAGGGGCCTGATCAGGGTGCCAGTTATCGTTCAATAGCTTTTTACCGAACCCCAGAGGAAAAAGCTGTTATAGAAGATGCCATAAAAAAGCTAAATGCTTCGCGGTACTATAATGCGCCGATAGTTACGCAGGTAGTGCCATTTAGTGTATTTTATCCAGCCGAAAAATATCACCAGGGCTATTACAAACAACACCCTGACAATGGGTATATTAACGCTGTTTCGAGGCCTAAAGTAGAGAAAATGAGAGCGGCGGAAAAGAATTTATTGAAGCCCGAATTTCAGAAATAATATCGATGAATATAAAAAGCCCCATTGTGAATTTTCGCAATGGGGCTTTTGTTTGGAAAAGAAGTTATTCTCCACGCTTTAACCCGTATTTTTCTATCTTACTGTACAAATAGCTGCGTTGTATATCAATATCGTCAGCAGTTTTTGATACGTTCCAGTTATTCTTTTCCAGTTTGAATTTAATATATTCACGTTCGGCAAAGTCCTTGTATTCCTGGAAATTCTTAAACTGGTTAAAATCAGTTTGCGGAGCAGCTGCTGCACCGTTTCCATTACTTTCATGCACCGGTCCCGATGGGTTTGCAAATGCCTTTACATCGGCATCGGTAATAGTTTTATCGCTAAGGATTATCAAACGTTCAACCATGTTGCGCAGCTCGCGTATATTGCCTGTCCATGGCAGGGCCTTAAGCGCGTCCAAAGCGGCTTCGGATATTTTTTTAACCGGCATGCCATAGTCGTTGCATATTTCGTCAAGGAAATTTTGCGTTAACAAAGCAATGTCATCCTTGCGCTCGCTCAAAGGCGGCACATGAATCAAAATTACGCTCAGCCTGTGGTAAAGGTCCATACGGAAATTGCCCAGGTCTATTTCTTTAAGCAGGTCCTTATTTGTAGCTGCAATTACGCGCACATCAACTTCTATTTCTTTTTCGCCGCCTACGCGGGTTATTTTGTTTTCCTGTAAGGCACGCAATACCTTCGCTTGTGCTGAATGGCTCATATCGCCGATCTCATCCAAAAATAATGTGCCACCAGTGGCAGATTCAAACTTGCCTATCCGTTGCTTAACAGCCGATGTAAATGAGCCTTTTTCGTGACCAAACAACTCGCTCTCAATTAATTCGGACGGTATAGCTGCGCAGTTAACTTCGATTAGCGGAGCATTTGAACGATTCGATTTCTCATGCAGCCAGCGTGCAACCAATTCCTTACCGCTGCCGTTGGCACCTGTAACAAGCACACGCGCATCGGTAGGGGCAACGCGTTCAATGGTTTCTTTTATCCTGGCTATTGCTTGCGATTCGCCCAAAATAGGCCTAACCTTGGATACTTTCCGCTTTAATGTCTTGGTTTCGGTAACCAGGCTGCCTCTGTCTAACGCGTTGCGTACAGTTATCAGTAATCGGTTAAGGTCGGGTGGTTTCGATATAAAGTCGAACGCCCCTTTTCGGCTGGCCTCAACAGCGGTTTCCACAGTTCCGTGGCCCGAGATCATGATAAAAGGCAGGTCGGGTTTTATGGCTAAACCTTCGGTAAGCACCTCCATGCCATCCATCCGGTTCATTTTTATATCGCATAATACCAGGTCAAAGTCGTTTTTGGCGATTAACTCCAGGCCGTCCAGCCCGTTATCTACATCTTCAACGGTGTAATCTTCGTACTCCAGTATTTCCCGTAACGTGCTTCTTATGGCGCGTTCATCATCAATAATTAAAATTTTAGCCATTTTATATTTTTCAAAAAACCGGTAAATGTTTGTGCCGAATAATATAGGTATTGTATAGAAAATTAAACACTTTTCACACTACAAAAAAATACCCCTCCCTGTTTTAAAAGGGAGAGGATTTTTTTTCAGCAGCAAAGCTGTAAGCCGGGTTCTGTATCGCCGGTTGAAGGGCGATCTCTATCATTTATCTAACCCTGCCATTGCTGACAGGTTCAAGCAACCTACCCATCCTGACGTAGCCGCACAGCGGATACAGGAGCGAGTAACTCCGGTTCAGGACCTATTTGGTTTTTCAACTCCTGAGGTTTACCGCAACCACGGTCGCCCGCAATTGCCGTGAGCTCTTACCTCACGTTTTCACCCTTACCCCGAAAGGCGGTATATTTTCTGTGGCACTTGCTGTCGCCGGCTGCCGGCGCCTTCCTGTTAGGAAGCAGGATACTCTATGTTGCCCGGACTTTCCTCTCATACCGATAGTGTCGGCACAAGCGATAGAACGTTTTGCAAAACAAAGATAGCGTTTTTTTGATGTGCAAATGTGCGGATATGCAGATGTGCAGACGAAAGAGCCTGGTTATTGATTTAAGAAATAAGTTATTATCAGTGAAATCGAAAGATATAATTAGATTATCTGCTCATACGCACATTTGCATATCCGCACATCAGTTACATTTCCTCAAAGCCACCCCAACATCATCCCCGGTAACAACCCCCAACTTATTCCCGAACGAGTTACCCACATAAGTAACCACCTGTGCAATTTCAATAGGGGTAAGGCCTGCTGCGGGCATGGCACCGTCAAAATCTTTACCTGCAATGGTTGTTTTCCCCTTTAGACCGTTTTGCATAATACAGGGTAATTTTGTTTGATGTTTTTTTAATGAAGATGTATCCGTTAAAGGAGGTATCAATGCGGCCAACCCCTCGCCCTTAGCGCCGTGGCAATTCTGGCAGTGACTTTGGTAAACCAGGCTGCCCGCTGAGTAATATTGCTTAAATTCGATGGAAGTATCACTTTGGCATGAATAGATCAGTGCTAAAAGCAAAAAACAAATACAAGCAATGATCCCTGTCTTCATTATCCTTATTTGCTTACAGGTTCAGCTTTCAGTGTTTTTATATCGGCTATCAGTTGGTCAACCTGTTTTGGGTCGGTGCCGTCGTATGAGCCGCGCACATGTTGTTGTTTATCTATCAGTATAAAATATCCTTGGTGCATATAGCCGCCAGGCGCAGTTTTGTCTTCGCCAACATTAACCAGGTAACTGTTAGCGAGTTGATAAACAGTGTCTTTATCTCCCAGTAAAAACCACCAGCTATTACCACTAATGCCGAGCTTGTCCGCATATTTTTTTAAGACTGGTACGGTATCGTGTTTTGGATCGATAGTATAGGATATGATCTTAATATCAGCGGTATCCTTATACGCATTATATACTGCCAGCATATTGCGCTGCATAATGGGGCATATGGAAGGGCAGGAGGTGAAAAAGAAGTCGGCTACATAAATATCATGCTGCAGGTTTTTGCTGCCCACGCTGTCGCCATATTGGTTAACAAATTTAAATGCAGGGATGCTTTGGTAAACAGTGTCCGTTACCTGTTGCCCGTTCACTGTTTTGGTAACAGGTGTACGGTTGCCATAAATGGGTAATGTTTTTTTATCGCCGTTAAATTTGCAGGCACCAAGTAACAATAACAATATTAACCCACCTGTAAGCTTCCTCATTTCGCTTTTACTTTTGATATGTATTTGTTTGATGTTGCAATGGCGTCGTTTATCTGCGTATCCAGCTTCAAAATCTGTGTTTTTTGGGAATTGAGATAAGCCATGACCTGCTCGTGGGTTTTACCTGTAAAATCCGGGCTAAACTTGTTCATCCAGGCCATCATAGCGTTATCGGCATCATCCAATGTTTTTGAATACACCGCAACTGAATCTTTTATGGTAGCGTCGCTTTTGGCAAGGCTTTTCAGCGCCATTTTATTTTTCATAATGGCGTCGTCATCGGCCATTAATTTATCATGTGTTTTTATCACATCGTTCAAAAGCGCGGTTTCCTGTTTTTTATCGTTGTTGCAGCCAAATAAAACAAAACCTGCAAATAGCGTAACAATAGTTTTCCTCATCATACGTAGTAGTGAATTATGCCGCAAATATCAAAATAAAACGGCGGCAACGGAACATCATTTTTCCCTTATATAAAAAATATAGTCAGTAATGGGTAATTTTTCAACGCCGGCCAGTTTTAATTCCTGGCCTATTTGCGCCCGGTGATGTGTGCCGTGGTTAATTAAATGGGCCATAATATCTTCCAGCTTATTCTCAAAGCTGTCGCCTTTGAAGGTTTTGTAATAAATTATATTTTGGAAAGCGCTGTCATCCAGATCGCTCAAAAAATTAACCCAGGCGGCATGGTTGTCATTTATTATCTGCTCAAAAATACCGGCCTTCCAATCGGGCCATAAAGCACCGCCCGGTGTTGGCAGATTATTGCAACGGTTAAACCACACTTGTTGCGCCATTAGCATATGTGCCATGAGTTTTACGGCCTTTTCGGGGTCACCGGCCTCGATTATCAGTTTTACTAAAGTTTGATTGGTATGATGGTCGTAGTCTATAAGCTTCAAAAAGTAGTTTTTCATCAGAATGATTTGTTTTTAATGGTGATGAAGGTATCACGAGCTATATTCATTTTGTTTTTTGAGTCGCAGCTCATGATGGTTTCATGCGATAAAATTAGAAAATTATATGACGCGATGTAAATCAAGATAATCCTTTAATCCGCTTAATCATGGTTCAGACAACCCACTTATTAACAATAACATAACACAATCAACACAATAACTACACAACCACGTTATACCTTTAATTAAAATTTGTAAGCATCATGAAACTGATAGTAAGCATTTCAAGGTTTTTAAGCGCTTTGCCCGAGTTGATCATGTTAAAAAGCATGCGTTCGTCATTTCTGCACTAAGCGTTTTACTAAAAAGCTTTCTTATTTACAATAATAATGTACAATTTGGGCCAGGCATTGGCTCAATTTAATGGAACTTACTACGCAAAATACTAGTATCAACAAGCAACTTTTTGGCGACGATTTTATTTGGGGAGTAGCTACAGCTGCGCTGCAAATAGAAGGTGCGCACGATGCCGATAACAAGGGCGAGAATATTTGGGACGTTTTTTCGGCTAAAAAGGGAAAAATATCCGGCGGCCATCATCATTACATAGCGGTTGATTTTTATAACCGTTATCGCGATGATATTGATCTGATTAAACAACTTAACATTCCCAATTTCAGGTTCTCAATAGCGTGGTCGCGCATATTGCCTAACGGCGAGGGGCCTGTTAACCAGGCAGGGATCGACCATTATAATAATGTAATCAATTATTGTTTGGAGCAGGGAGTTGAACCCTGGATAACCCTTTATCATTGGGACCTGCCGCAGGCACTGGAAGTAAAAGGAGGCTGGACAAACCGCGATATTATTGCCTGGTTTACTGAATTTGTAAACGTTTGCGCACACAATTTTGGCGACAGGGTAAAGCATTGGATGATAATGAATGAGCCCTCGGTGTTTACCGGGGCGGGCTATTTTTTGGGTATACATGCGCCTGGCCGTACGGGCTTGAGTAATTTTTTACCTGCAGTGCATCATGCTATAATGTGTATGGCTGCAGGGGGTAGGGCCTTGCGAAATATTTTGCCGGATGTGCAGATTGGCACTACTTTCTCCTGTTCATATATTGAACCGGCAAGTGATAAGCTTAAGGATATAGAAGCCGCTAAACGTGTGGATACCTTGCTTAACCGCGTATATATTGAACCTGTTTTGGGACTGGGTTATCCTAAAGAAGATCTGCCGGTTTTGAAAAAAATGGAGAAATATATCCATCCGGGTGACATGGAGGCCATGCAATTTGATTTTGACTTTATTGGCATACAGTTATATACCCGCGAAATTGCTGAATATTCCTTTTTTACGCCTTATGTACATGCCAGCCTTGTAAAAGCAAAAAACCGCAATGTGCCTTTAACCGATATGGGTTGGGAAGTTTATCCGCCCGCGATTTATGAAATATTGAAGAAGTTTGATAAGTACGACGGAATAAAAAAAATATACATTACCGAAAACGGCGCGGCTTTTCCTGATGAAGTGAAAGGTGACAAAGTGCATGACCCCAAACGTGTGGAATATTTGCAAAATTATATAGCACAGGTTTTGAAAGCTAAAAATGAAGGTTGCAAAGTACATGGCTATTTTGTGTGGACGCTTACAGATAATTTTGAATGGGCCGAAGGTTATAACCCCCGTTTCGGTTTAATATATGTTGATTTCGAAACCCAGCAGCGCATCATAAAATCCTCCGGCCAGTGGTACGGGGATTTTATAAAGTAATTACCCTTTCTTCGGTTTATTCAACGTTATATAAAATGTAGTACCGGTACTTCCGTCGCTCTCAAACCATATTTTACCCTTATGGTTTTCAACTATCTGCCTGCAAATTGAAAGCCCTAGCCCAAACGAACGCTCGCCTGCCGTCCCCGGCCGTTTGGCATCAGTAAACATGTTAAATATCGCTTCTTTTAAATTATCGGGGATGCCAATGCCGTTATCGGCTACAGCTATTTTTATCATTTTTCCTTCATCAATAACTGCTACCTGTATAAGGCCGCCATCAGGGCTAAATTTTATGGCATTGGTGATTAGGTTGCTCAGCACCCGCCATATTTGCTCGCGGATAATGTTTAGTTCAATAGGTCCGGTGTCTTTAAATTGTATTTCCTGGTGTTTTTCGGCTGCTTTAAAACGCAGCAATTCAATGCTTTGGTTTATCAATGCATTTATCTCCACCAACTCCTTTTTCTTGCCCGACTTTGCCGATATATCATCGGTAGCTTCAAGTATCTCGTTTATTAGTTCAAGCGAATTGTTGGATGTTTCTTTTATCAGGTTTATCAGTTCTTTTTGCTCGTTGGTGTATTCACTTTCTTCGGCCATTAAGGCGGTTAATGAGGCTACGCCACCAAGCGGATTACGTAGGTCGTGCGCTACGGTACGCAATATCCTGTCTTTTTCCCCGCTGCTTTGGCTAAGTTCATCAAGGGCATAAGCAAGGTTGTGGTTTTGTTCGCTAATCCTGCTGTTAAGCCTGCTAAGAGTTTTTATGCTCTTTCTTGATTTCAGCCAGTTACGACATACCAGGAAAATAATAAATAACGACATCGCGCCCAGCAATAGGGCTATTTTTAAATATTGCTGCTGAGAATTGTTGTGCCTTTCCAGGGTTTCCAGTTCGTGGGTTTTCCGCAGCCTTTCCATCTGCCCATCTGTGTTTGTCGCCTTAATGCTTTTATCCCGGCTGGCTATGGTGTCTTTAAGCGCGACATGCCTTTGCAAATAATTGTATGCCAGCTGTGGTTCGTTCTTTTTTGTATAGTAATTGGCCATTAGCAGGTTCCAGTCGGCTTCGGCAACTATATTCTTAATGGTGTCAAACTGTTTATTTACTTGTTGCAGCAAATTTATAAGCGAATCACTTTTGCTTTCCCGTTCATACAAATGGGCAAGCTTTAGCTCCGACAGTTGCGCATCTTTATTATCGTTATTTGGCTTTAAATTTATTTTGATGCTCCTGTTCAATAGGTCTTCGGCTGTACGATAATCTTTCTTTCGCACATAAACATTGGCGGCATTGCCATAAATAACACCGCGACATACTTCAAGGTCTTCCTTTTGTGCCGGGAACAGTTTACTTTGGCTATCAATAAATTTAAGGCCCCGGTTAAAATATAACAAGGCGCTGTCACCTTTATCAATTTTGCTATAACTTAAACCTGTGTTATTAAATAACTCCTGTCTACGCTGGAAACCACGGAAATTAAGGTCGCATTTGTTGTTTTGTTCAAGCCCGGTTTTAAAATAGTAGGCAGCCAATTTAAAATGTTCCTGTTTGTAGGTGATCATGCCTAATCGGTAATCATAATCGCTTAATGTGCAATCATCAAGGTTTCTACTGGCGACGATCTTTCCCCGGTAATAATATTGATAAGCTTCCTCGTATTTATTTTGGTCGAAAAGCACGCCGCCCTTATAAAAATTGGCCATGCCAAATTGCGAGGGATATTTAAGTTTCTTTTCCTGGCTGTCAAACAGCATCAGCATACTGTCGGTATATAAACCTGCCAAAGCCTCATTGCCTTTTATGAAATACTGGTAGTTATAATGATGCGTATAATACGCGAACCACTGGCGTATATAGAGGTTATGATAGTTTCTCGTGGCCGAATCCAGTTTATGCAGGGCTTTTAGCTCATGTCCGGTATCATATAAATGGCTTACTGAATCTAAAAGCTTATTGTATTTTGACGCTTGGGTGCTATTGTTTTGCTGATTGGTACAACCCGGCAACATAATAAAAAGTAAAAACAGCACAATGTTTTCCCTCACCCGGCGGGAAAAACATATGTTACTTTTTAATAGGCAGTCCATGTATTAGAATGAATAATGCAGGGCTTAAAATATTAGCATTAAGCCCGGGTTAAACTAATATAAATTCATGGAATTCTAATATTCTTTTTTCTTAATAATATAAGCCAATAAATTAATGCTGTATGCTTTAAAATGCTTTTAAGCTGCCGGCAGGCTGATATGGAAGGTAGTACCGGCATTAACTTCGCTTTCGAACCATATTTTGCCGTGATGATTTTCAATTATTTGCTGGCAGATAGAAAGCCCCAGGCCAAATGATTTTTCGCCTGCGGTGCCCGGCCTTTTTGCGTTTGTGAAAATGTTAAAAACATCGTCTTTTATATCGTCAGGAATACCGATGCCGTTATCTGATACAGATATGTGGATGTTGCCGGGATAACTGGTAACCTTCACAGCAATAGCCGAACCTTCCGGGCTGAATTTTATAGCAT
>CAIWRU010000207.1 GCA_903915155.1 uncultured Mucilaginibacter sp. | reverse complement strand
GCATCAATAAACCATTTTGCCGAATCGAGCTTTTGCTTAACAAATTGCACCGCTTCTTTTAGCTTCCTATCCTTTTGCGCGGCTTTATCATAATGCTGGAACATCTCCTGGTAGGAGCGGCTCACCCTAAGCTCGGGTGCATTTTTTGAATTAAGGGTAAGAATGAGTACACCATCGCTGTTTATAATGTGAAAATCAGGTATCACCTGCATTTGCTTGGTGTTTATCTCGTTGCTGTCGCCTGGTTTGGGGTTCAGCTTTAATATTTCATTTACCACCCCGCGTAATTCTATCGAATCCATATTTAGCGATTTTTCCAGCTTGTCATAATGCTTGCGGGTAAATTCATCTAAATAATGTTCAACAACATTTATTGCTTTTTTTATAATAGGGTCGTTGGGGTCTTTTCGGCGCAGTTGTATTAAAAGGCATTCCTGCAGGCTGCGTGCGCCAACTCCCGGAGGGTCAAAGCTTTGGATAACAGCCAGCATTTCTTCAACCTCTTCATCATCGGCCAATACATTTTGCGAGAATGCAAGGTCATCGGTAAGCGACATAATAGGTCTGCGCAGGTAGCCGTCATCGTCCAAACTACCTATTATCTGTTTGCCTATTCTGAAATCTTTATCCGAAAGCGGCAACAGGTCGAGCTGCGATTGTAAGTTCTCGAAAAACGAGCTTTGCACAGCAATAGGTATTTCTTTACGCTCATCTTCATCGTCGCCATTTTGGTCATACCGCGAGCCATAATCATTTATATTATCCTCCTGTAGGTAATCGTCGATATTGAACTCATCCATTTCGCCATGCTCCTCATCGCTGTTGAAGGTGTCTTCATCAGGATCACGGTCGGGATATTGTTCTTCGGGTTCGTTTAAGTTCGTTAAACTAAGATCTTCCAGGGCGGGGTTTTCCTCCAATTCTTCTTTTATGCGCGTATCTAACGAAACCGTTGGCACCTGCAACAATTTAATAAATTGTATTTGCTGGGGCGATAATTTCTGTAGGAGCTTTTGTTGAAGGTTTTGTTTTAGCATAATTAGACGTTGCAAAAATACATCTTTTTACCAGCATTTAAACGCAAAAAAGAGGCATATAGTTAAAGGTGTAAACCAAAAAAAAGATATTTGTTTGGTTTAGCCAATATTTTATTGATACTTTTAAGCATCAATTTAACCAATATCATATGTCAGTAGCAAAAGAGTTTAAAGAATTTGCCATGCGGGGCAACGTAGTTGACCTTGCAGTGGGTGTTATTATTGGGGCCGCTTTTGGTAAGATCGTTACTTCGCTGGTGAACGATATCATCATGCCGCCTATTGGCTATTTAACTGGTGGCATTGATTTTAAGAACCTGAAAGTTGTAATAAAACAAGGCGACCCGCTTAAAAAGATAGCCGATGTTTCCATCAACTACGGTAATTTTATTAATACCATTATCGAGTTTTTGATCATTGCCTTTTGTATTTTTATGGTAGTGAAAGCCATCAACTCATTAAAACAACCCGAGCCTGAACCAGCGCCGGCAGCAGACCCGGAACCAACAAAAGAAGAAGTGTTATTAACCCAGATACGCGACCTGTTAGCGAAAGGGAAATAATTAAGAAATTAAAAATACTGAGTGTCATTGCTGTGAACGAAGCAATCCCACACGACAAGTCGCCGATATATGCTCGATACCTGTCCTGTGAGGTTGCTTCGTCGTACCTCCTCGCAATGACGACAATTTATTATTTAAACGTATTGTCAAAAGGTTTTCGGCAGTTTTGGATCGGTTAAAATAATATAATCGCCCATTTTAGCGAATTTACTCCAATCGGGATTATCAAAACTATCATCGCTATAAACAGCTATGTTTAGTATGCGTACTTTGTTGTCGTAATGTTTTAACTGTTCGGCTATACCCAGCTTTTCCTCGCTATGGAAGCCGCCATTTATTTGCAGTATCTTATATCCGCGGTGTGTTTTTGCAAATGTAGCTATGGACCAGCCCATCGTCGCATCCCATAAGTTTTGCGCCTGGTACATTTCCATGCCCGGCATGGAAGCATGGCCGCCCATTATCTGATCGAATTTTGCAAGGTAAGGTCCGGTTGCCGTATCAACCGGTAGGGGTGGAAGGTAGGATTTGCCTGTGGCATCCAGTTGTTGCAGGCTGTTTAGGCCCAAACGGTTAACCATATTGGTATATCGTGCCGGGGCATTGGCGGCAACCACCGGTACGTGATTGCTTTTTGCAAATTCAATCAGCGGTTGGTAATCCTTATAATTAGGCCACACGCGGACATCTGTCCTGAAGTTTTTTTCACGTATCAGCCCTGCCAGGTATTCGTTTAAAACTGTTTGGCAATCGGTTTCGAACATTTCCATTGAAAGGGCAGTCTTATCGGGATAGGCGGCCACCAACTTGTTTAACAGCAGGTATTCTAACCTATGACCTGTTGAATCATTATGTTCCTCGCCAAAAAATAAAACATCTGCTTTTTGCATTTGGGCAACGATGTCATCAATAGTGGCAGGTTTTTGAGTTTGGGTATTGTATATTTTATAATGCGTACTTAAGCTATCCTGGCAAAAGGAGAAAAAAGGTAGCAAGAGCATAGCTAAAACGGCTGCGATTTTCATAATTTGATATGTTCGGGAAATTTATATTTTTTAATTTTAATAACAATTTGTTAATTAAACCTTAAAAGTATGCCAACTTTGGTGTGAAAACCGTTGTTTACTTTTATGAACTGATATTCTAAAAAAATAAAGATATGACTAATTCAATCCTGGAAATAACAGAAAACGAATATTTGATAAAGCTAAACAGGAGTAATTTTAACTTGTCGTTCATACGCAGCCTGTTGAAAATGGTTGAAGTAGCCAATCCATCTGACGATCACGAAGTGATACACGAAAGGCACATGGCGCCAAACCAAAATTATTCGTCAGAGCCTGATTATTTCAGCTCGCTGGAAGAAAAATAAAATTTCTGTAGAGACGCAATGCTTTGCGTCTCAGTAAAATGGCAAAGACGCAAAGTATTGCGTCTCTACATTATTCAAAAAAAAGACGCCCCGAAACCGGAGCGTCCTTAATAATATTATTCTATCTGTTAGAATTGCCTGTACCCGCCTCTTACTACTTGCTGCTTATCCATTTGGGCCATTTGGGTCTTCATCATTTTTATCTGGTCGGTAAGCAGTTTATTTTTATCATCTTTCGAAGCTTCAGACAAATACATTTGCGCCTCGCGCTTGTTGCGTTTTGCCATTGATATACCTGCAAGGCTTAGTTTTGCCAAAGCCGTATTGTGCGACATTTTCATGCCCAGTTGTAACGCTTTCTTAAAGTATTTCTCGGATTTCATTGGCGCTTTGTGCGATTCGGTTAAACCGATCAACAGGTTGTAATAACCATGCTGGTTTTTATTCAGTTCTTTTTCGTAATCCTTGATCTTTAAAAGCCAGGCTTCGGCTTTATCGTTATTCTCCTTGCGCAAAAACCACTGGGCTATTATCATATTTTCATTAAAGAAAAAGCTAAGCAAAACAATACCGCCCATGAACAGCACCAATATACCCCACCACCACGATCCGGTTGCGCAAAGGGCTACAGCGCCGGCAAAAAATACACAGGATATAATTAATCTAAAAATATTCGACATAATATGTGTTACTCTAAAATAGAATGCAAATATCCGTTAATTTGCACGTTAAATCAACAGTATAATAAAGATTTATGGCGATAGCATTAGAACCCGGATGGCTTGAAGTTTTGAAGGATGAATTTGATAAAGATTACATGGTTAAACTGCGCCAGTTTTTGAAAGAAGAGAAGGATGCGGGACACATAACCTACCCCAAAAACAGCGATATATTTAATGCCTTTAATACAACGCCATTTGATAGACTGAAGGTGGTTATCTTAGGACAAGATCCGTATCATGGCGCTAACCAGGCGCATGGCTTGTCGTTTTCGGTACAAAAGGGGATAACCACACCGCCATCGCTCAAAAATATTTATAAGGAATTATTGACCGACATCCCAGGCTTTACCATTCCAACACACGGCGACCTTACCGAATGGGCCAAACAAGGCGTGCTGCTTTTAAATGCAACGCTAACTGTTGGCGCAGGCAGTCCCGGTTCGCACCAAAAAAAAGGCTGGGAACAATTTACTGATAAGGTTATTAAAACCATATCAGATAAAAAAGAAGGTATTGTATTTATATTATGGGGGAGTTATGCACAGGCTAAAGCCGAACTGATAGATAAAACGAAACACCACATTATTAAATCACCGCACCCATCGCCATTTTCAGCAGATCGTGGATTTTTTGGCAGTAAACCTTTTTCAAAAACGAATGAGCTATTAATAAATGAGGGAAAAGAACCAATCAATTGGCAAAGCCCCCCGACCCCCTGAAGGGGGAGTTTACCGAACGATTGAAAATAATGCTAATCAAAAGTTCCCCCTTTAGGGGGTTAGGGGGCTAATATTCCAGCGGCACAATAGGTTCCTTTTTACTGGTTGACATGATCATCATGGTTTGGAAAGTTTTAACCACGGTTATGCGGCTAATTTTTTCCATAATAAGCTGTTCGTATGATTTGATGTCGCGCACATAAACTTTTAGCAGGAAATCGCATTGGCCTGTTACGTGGTGGCACTCGGTTACTTCGGGTATATTCTGTATCTCATCAATAAAAGTTTGGATAGTATTTTTTTGATGAAAGTCGAGTGATATTTGGATGAAGGTTTTTATTCCCAGGCCCAGTTTTTCTTCATCAACCAGGGCATGGTAACTTTTAATATATTCGGCGTTTTCCAGTTTGCGTACACGCTCAAGGGTAGGGGCTGGTGAAAGACCTATCTCGTTTGAAAGTTGAAGATTCGTTATGCGTCCATTCTCCTGTAGTATCTTCAATATCTGCATGTCTATTTTATCAAGTTCAGTTGCCATAATGGTACAAATATATATATTATACCATATCGCAAAATAAAATTTCTTTAAAAATAGATTTTGCAAAAATAAATTTTATCATAATATTTTTTAGACAAGTCTAAATTTTTTATTAGCTTTGCCTAAGTGAATACATTAGCAGAAGAAAACTATTTAAAATCTATCTATCACCTGTCGCTTAATGCCGAAAGTGTGAGTACTAACCAGCTTGCCGCGCTGCTGAGTACCAGTGCTGCGTCGGTAACTGACATGCTTAAAAAGCTGGCAGACAAGCAGCTGATAAATTACGCCCGGTACCAGGGCGTTAGCCTTACCCCGGCAGGTGAGAAGATAGCCCTGCATATTATCCGTAAGCATAGGTTGTGGGAGTTTTTTTTGGTAGAGAAGCTCGACTTTAAATGGGACGAGGTGCATGAGATGGCCGAAGAAATGGAACACATATCATCGACCGAATTGATAGACAGGCTTGACAAGTTTATGGGCTACCCTAAATATGACCCGCATGGCGACCCGATACCTGACAGTAAAGGCAATTTTAAAGTGCATGAGCTGAAACCCGTATCGATGGTTGCTGTTAATGAATGCGGTATAATTTCGGGTGTGCGCGACCATTCCCCGGCGTTTTTGCAATACCTGGAGAAACAACAGCTTACCATAGGAAAAAAGATACAAGTGGCTGAAATTATTGAATACGACCATTCCATGATATTACAAGCAGGAAACAATAGAATACATATAAGCCGCGAGGTGGCCAATAATTTATTAATTGCTGTATGACAGAGGACCACAAACGATCATTAAGTAATGTACATGAGTCGGTAAGTACCGAAAATAAAACGGGTTGGCGTAAGTTTATGGCCTTTTTAGGGCCAGCTTATTTAATAAGTGTTGGCTATATGGACCCCGGTAACTGGGCCACTGATATAGCCGGTGGCAGCGCGTTGGGCTATAAACTGATATGGATATTATTTGTATCGAACCTTATTGCTTTGCTGCTGCAATCGCTAAGTGCAAGGCTGGGTATAGTGCGCGGGCTCGACCTGGCGCAGGCATCAAAATTAACCTATAACCGTTTTGTAAATTTCTGCCTTTATATCCTGGCGCAAATAGCCATTATTGCCTGCGATTTGGCCGAGATCATCGGCATGGCTATAGGGTTGAACTTGTTGTTCCATTTACCGCTGATATGGGGTGTTTCGCTAACCATAACCGATACTGTGCTGATGCTTTTTCTGATGAACAAGGGCATGCGCAAGCTGGAATCGTTTATTATATCGATGATATTTATTATCGGACTGTCGTTTTTGATCGAGATGTTTATTGTTCACCCCGATGTGGCAGCCATCGCTAAAGGTTTTGTTCCGGGTATGCTATCGGGTACTTCGCTGTACCTGGCCATTGGTATTATTGGTGCAACGGTAATGCCACATAACTTATACCTGCATTCGTCGCTGGTACAAACGCGGAAGATAACACGTACCGATGCAGGCATCAAATCGGCCATAAAATTTAATATATGGGATACGGTTATAGCCCTTAACGTTGCTTTTGTTGTTAACGCCGCTATACTGATACTTGCTGCAAGTGCATTTTTTACCCGCGGTTATTTTAAAGTGGCCGAGATACAGGATGCTTATAAGTTGCTTGAACATATCTTCGGCTCATTGGCGCCGGTATTGTTTGCGATAGCGTTGATCGCATCGGGCCAAAGTTCGACTATAACGGGTACATTGGCCGGGCAAATTATAATGGAGGGCCACATCAACCTACGTATTGAGCCGTGGCTGCGGCGCTTGTTAACCCGTTTGATGGCTATAATACCGGCCGTATTCACCATATTATATTATGGCGAAACGGGCCTGGGCAACCTGATCATTTTAAGCCAGGTAGTGTTGAGCCTGCAGCTGGGGTTCGCGGTGATACCGCTTATTCATTTTACATCCGACCGGAAGAAGATGGGTAAATTTGCCATTAGCCTGAAAACGAAGCTGCTGGCCTGGGGGAGCGCTATTTTAATAGTGGGCTTGAACGCGCAACTGATCGTTCAGCAGGTGCAGGATTGGATAAGCAGCGGCCCATCAACCTCGATCTGGATATACACCCTTGTGTTACCGGTAATAATTGCCGTAGCTTTGTTACTGTTATACGTTTTTTTACGCCCGATGCTGTTCAAACACAAAGATATGCCTATTTACGTACCACACGGGATAGCTATAGCTATTGATGAACTGGAGGCTATTAAATACAAACACATTGCGGTTAGTATTGATTTTTCGGCCAATGACACCGAATCCATACGCCACGCCATTATGCAGGGCGGCAAACATGCTGAATACACGCTTATACATGTAGTGGAAACAGCAGGCGCCAGGTATTACGGCAACGAGGTAATGGACCAGGAAACCCAAAGCGACCTGGATAACCTGAACAAATATGTTGATGCGATGAAGAAACTGGGTTATAAAGCAAAACCCGAGATAGGCTACGGAGCTCCGGCCAGCGCGATAACGAAAATTGTTAATGACCAGGGCATCGACTTTATTGTGATGGGCTCACATGGGCACAAGGCTATAAAGGACCTTATTTTTGGCACTACTGTAAACAAAGTGCGCCATAAAGTTAAAATTCCGGTATTGGTGGTGAAAAAGGTATAATTTTTTGGCAATTCTGGTGTTCATATTTTGCTGTATATGAGCATTTTGGCATAACCTAAACATAGCCTAAACGAACCCGAACACCACCTAAACAGTGCCTAAACACCCTATGAACAGAACCCAAACAAGCCCAAACAAACTGAAACTAACCTAAACAAACCTGAACAGTCCCGAACACTTAAATCATTGTTTACCAACAAACTAATATTTTGAAGCGTTCACGCGAGTGAACATTTTTGAACGTAAAAATTAAAAGTCTCCCCAACCGGGGGAGATTTAGAGGGGGCTTGAACCAATATAATTCGCATATTTGCACTGTAATGAGCCAGGAAAACATCTACATAAAAAATAAAAAAGCCTATTTTGAGTACCTAATACTTGATAAGTACACAGCTGGTATAAAGTTGCTGGGCACCGAAATAAAATCAATACGCGAAGGTAAGGCTAACCTTAACGATGCTTTTTGCACCTTTATTAATGAGCAGCTTTATGTGCGCAACCTGCACATTGCCGAATATTCCTACGGATCATTCTATAACCACGAAGCCAAACGCGACCGCGTACTTTTGCTGAATAAAAAGGAACTAAAAAAACTACAGACAAGAGGCGAGGAAAAAGGATTGACCATTGTTCCGCTGGCGCTATTTATTAGTGAGCGTGGTTTCGCCAAGCTGGAGATAGGTTTGGCACAGGGTAAAAAGACCTTTGATAAGCGCGAAACCTTGAAAGAACGCGATACTAAAGTGGAGATGGATAGAGCGATGAAACGATAGTTAACATTTCGGATTTCGAATTTTCAATTTCGAATTCTTTTTGACAAACTTCGTAAGTTAACCATCAGTTTTTTACATCCTGTAAATCTTAAGAAATCCGTTTAATCCTGGTTCCTCTACCTCAAATCCACCACCTCAACACCCGGGTGCAATTTTTTGTCATACGAAAAGGTACTTTCAGGCACGTTTACATTGGGGGTAAAGGTATTAACAGCATAGCTGTATTTTATGCCACTTTTGTCGAATATCAGCGCGCTGTGTAGTTGTTTTTGCACCTTGTCTATCATCAATCTTACTTTAAAAAATTGCTTGTTGATGTCTTCGGGGGTAAGGTCTATCACCTGGTAGGTTTTGCCTTTTTCGATCTTGTCGCCTGTATAAATATATTTAAAGCCCTTTTCGTAAAGGGTAAACATTTGCGCCGGGTTGAATGTCTCATCGCTATGGTCAACGTTATTCAGTTGCACTTCTTTGTCTTTCTTTAAATAGGTCCACTGGCTTTTGCCATCGCTGGTTATTTCCTGTTCTACCACATTTTTTTGGGTAGGATCAGCGCTGTACATGGTGAGCTTGTACTTGTTGGTTTTAGCCTGAACTATGAGCGTAGCTTTTTGTGTTTGGGTGGTGCCGCCTTGCGGGTCGTCAACCACTATGGTAAAATCGCTTTTTACAATGTTGTAGGCATGGTATTTTGCGCTAACCTTGTTTAAAATTTCTTTGGCCTGAGCGTCTTTTTGGGCAAAGGCGGTAAGGCTTGTGCCGGTTAGTATTAAAAAGTATATGAGTATCTTTTTCATTTTTTGTGTTAGATAGATGTTGTTCATCTATACAGGTTAGAGCTTTATATGTTTGATTGGTTTAAAAAATTTTGTCATGCTGAGGTACGAAGCATCTTCTATGCTATGCATATCGCCTGCCTGTCTATCGTAGAAGATCCTTCACTGCGTTCAGGATGACAAAAAATGTGTTTAATCCTTCGGTTTATCCAATGTTTCCAAATACCGTTCAAGGCTGTATTCATCAGGATACAACACTTCACGGGCCTTGCTTCCTTCAAATGCGCCTACTATGCCTGCTGCCTCTAACTGGTCGATAATTCGGCCAGCACGGTTATACCCAAGCTTCATTTTACGCTGAATTAATGATGTTGAACCTTGCTGGTGCATCACTATCAGGCGCGCAGCTTCTTCAAACATCGGGTCGCGGTTATCAGCGTCATATTCTTTCGAACTGCTGCTGGCTTCGCCTTCGCCCACATATTCGGGTAGATGCATGGCCGATGGATAGCCTTGCTGACTGCCAATAAAGTCGGATATTCGTTCAACCTCGGGCGTATCAACAAACGCGCATTGCAGGCGTATGAGGTCGCTGCCGGTTGAAAGCAGCATATCACCACGGCCTATCAACTGATCGGCGCCGCCAGCATCCAATATAGTACGGGAGTCTATTTTAGATAGCACCCTGAATGCCAAACGTGCCGGGAAGTTGGCCTTAATGGTACCCGTAATTACGTTAACCGATGGCCTTTGTGTAGCGATAACCAGGTGTATACCCACGGCACGTGCTAATTGGGCTATACGTGCTATCGGCATTTCCACTTCCTTGCCTGCAGTCATCATCAGGTCGGCAAACTCATCGATTATCAAGACTATAAATGGCAGGTAGCGGTGTTTTTCGGGGTTGCTTATTTTGCGGTTAACAAATTTTGCATTGTATTCCTTCAGGTTACGCACCTGGGCATCCTTCAGCAGGTCGTAACGCTGATCCATTTCGATACAAAGGGAGTTAAGCGTATTCACCACCTTTTTGGTATCGGTAATAATGGCATCGGCTTCATCAGGTAGTTTCGCCAAAAAGTGCCTTTCGATTTTGCGGAATAGCGTTAACTCCACCTTTTTTGGGTCGACAAGAACGAACTTCAACTCGGCAGGGTGGCGTTTATATAACAGCGACACCAATATGGCATTTATACCAACCGATTTACCCTGTCCGGTAGCACCGGCCACCAGTAAGTGGGGCATTTTGGCCAGATCGGCTATAAATACTTCGTTGGATATGGTTTTACCCAGTGCTATAGGCAAATCCATGGTGTTGTCGCGCCACTTTTCAGTAGATAATATCGAACGCATCGATACCATTTCAGGGTTTTGATTTGGTACCTCAATACCTATCGTTCCTTTACCCGGCATTGGAGCAATGATACGGATACCGAGAGCGGCAAGGCTCAGGGCGATATCATCTTCCAGGTTTTTTATTTTCGATATGCGCACACCGGGGGCGGGGATAATTTCATACAAAGTTACCGTTGGCCCAATGGTGGCTTTTATTTTATCTATCTCGATGTTGTAATGGTTTAGCGTTTCAACAATTTTGTTTTTGTTGGCTTCCAGTTCTTCCGAGTTTACCGATATTTTGTTCGATCCGTAGTTTTCAAGAAGGTCGAGAGTTGGGTATTTATATTTTGCGAGATCGAGTTTAGGATCGTACGCACCGAACTGTTCCACCAGCGATTTTGCCTTTTCATCATCCGATTTTTCGATGTTCAGTATCGGCGTTGGGCGTTCCACATCAATGGTAAGCGGTATCTCATCCTCATATTCAGGTTCGTGGCGGTTGGCAGGGTCGGGGGTAAGTACTACCGGCTCATGAAAAACAGGGGTTTGTACCAACGGTTCGCTTTTTACCTTGTTGGCAACATTGGGGTTGCGCGGCCACTCAACGGGTAACGATGGCTCTTCAGGCATCAATTCAACGGGTTCATTAGTATCGGCTCCTTCAAGGTCAGCGCCTGCCGTAGCTAATTTTGCTTCGCGTTTTGGTATCTTAAAGTCGATGTTGTAAGCAATAACCAGAAGGGTTAATGCCGCGAATATTAATAACCCGGCGACACCTGTTTGGCCAATTTGTGCGTCGAGCAGGCGGTTGCCCCAGAAGCCAAATTCGCCTTCTAAAAAGTGCGGGTAATCAATAATGAAGGCATGAAAGAAACCAATGGTTAATGAGCAGAATATCAAACCAAAAAACGAATAGCCAAGAGTTTTTGATACGGAGAATAGCCTAACTTTAAATAGCAGGCGATAACCTATTACAAAAAATAAAAATATAAAAATGAATGATGCAATGCCGAACCACTGGTATATAAACTGGTTTGACAGTAAAGCACCGAACTTGCCCAGCCAGTTTTCCACCATCGGGTTTTTTATACCGTTATCCGTTAATTCCTGTGTGGTTTTGAACAGGTTGTGCCAGCCGCCGTTTGCAGGCGATACATAGCTTTGATCCTGTTGCCAGGTAAAAAGGTACGATGTAAATGCCACCAGGAAAAACACTGATAACAGCAGGAAAATTAAGCCGACGATTTTTATTAAGCGGCCATCATTAATGTTGAACGACGGCATTTTTTGCGGTTTGGGCTTCGCATACTTTTCCTTCTCGCTTTTTGCACCCTGGCGTGGTTCGTTATCCTCTTTAAAACTATTTGATTTGAACTGATTTCCTTTTACCGGCATCCTAAATAACAGCGTTAGCTTACAAATATAAAGTTAAAAGATTAAACTTATTTGGCACGATATTTTTAATTTTTTAGTATCTTGAACTTTAGGTATCTATTTATAAAATTATTACGTATAAAAATCAATTTCCGGCTGTGCACATAAGCATTGCCTCCAATTGATAGCCAAATGCGAACAATGAGTACTGACCTGCTTGAAAAATTTGAAGGTTATATAACCACAGGGAACCTGGTGGGTCTGAATGCTATGCTTGCTGAATTTCCCGAACTGGCTAAGAAGCCAACCAGCCACCATATTTCGCCTTTAATGCTGTCGTGCTACTATAAAAAGCCCGAGGTTACAGCATTTTTAATGAAGCATATTGAGGAGTTGAATTTGTTTGAGGCCGCTGCCGCCGGAAAATTCGATTCGGTAGCTTACCTGGTATACAGCTACCCCGAAGCCGTAAATTATTACGCGGAAGATGGTTTTACACCACTGGGCCTGGCCTGTTATTTTGGTCAGTATGAGATTGCGCGTTACCTGGTGTTAAAGGGTGCCGATGTTAACCTGCCATCAAATAACGGGTTCCATGTTTACCCAATACATTCGGCTGTGGCCGGCGATTTTACTGATATTGCCGCGTTACTAATAGAAGCCGGTGCAGATATAAATGTTAAACAACAGGCCGGTGCAACGCCATTACACTCGGCAGCGCAAAATGGTAATATTGATATGCTGATATTACTGCTCGAAGCCGGTGCATTGGTTAATGTACGGATGGAAGGCGGCAAGCTGCCTGCTGACCTGGCACGTGAAAAAGGTTTTGTGCAGATAGCTGAGGCGCTAAGTTGATTTCGGATTTCGAATGTTCAATTTCGAATTTTAATCTTCACTATTCTAAACTAATACAACACTTCGCATACATCACAATAATACGTATGCCTTTTGGTTTTGCCTAAATCGGCTTTGTGGAATGGGATATGATCGCGCGGGCAGGTTTCCTGCTCGTAGGCTTCAAAATGTTTGCTCAATGTTCCCGCTTGTTTCCATTTTAAAAAATCAAAGCTGTACTTAACAGTTTCATTAATAATTTCATGCAGTTTTTTGACAGGGATGTTGCCAACTAGGTTCTGCGGATGTACGCGCGCCCTGAACATGGCCTCATTACGTATGATATTACCTACACCCGAAAATATTTTTTGATCTAATAATGCATCACCAATAAATGCTTTGGGTTTTGCCAGTAGTTTTTCAATAGCATTTTCAGCATCCCATTTATCGCCCATAACATCGGCCTGCCAATCGTAAACTTCATCTAAGGGCTGTGTTATTAGCTTAATGGAACTGATATAAAAATTAACCTCGCCGTTCGGGAATTCCAGGCCAAGTGAGGCATTGTTTTTACCTCGACTATTAATCCGCCATGAACCAAACAGCATTAAATGCACCCTAACGGTAAACTTAGGAAAGCAAAGCAGCAGGTGTTTGCCCCAACTTTTAATGTCGGTTAGCTTTTGGCCTACCAGTATATCCGGGTCAAGGTTTGGGGTATAGCCGTTCGCGGCAATTACTTCCTTATGTTTAAATTGCTGTAATTCTTGTTTTAAAATGATGATGATGGGGCCTTCAGGCATGGAATAGAATTGGCAAATATTACGCCAAGTCTATTTTAATATCGAACACTGAATATCGAATATTGAATTATGAAGTAAACAGGATATTAATAAATACTTCGGTGTTCGTTATTCGCTATTAATAATTTTTCACGAACCGCCCGGCCTTATTATGTACACATTATCAGCCTTATTCACATCAGGAGTGTGTACCGAACCTAAAACAAGTTTGAAAATGGGTTTATCGTCGGCGAAATTGATTATGTACGTCCTATTGCCGTTTTGCCAGCAGGCTACGCTCTTATGAATGACGCGTGAACTGCCATCGGAATAAAACAGGTTCAGATCGACAGGTACGGGCTTGGTGCCTTTGCTGGTGATGGTTACTATGTATTCGTTTTGTTGTTTTGCTACGTTGCTTATGGCAAGATCGGGTACGCCGTTATCAAAAAACCATGCTTTCCAAAACCAGTTCATATCAACACCCGATCCGGTGTTCATGCAATTAAAAAAGTCATAAGGCATAGGGTGTTTGCCGTGCCACTGCGCAATATAGTAATGCAGCGCTTTGGTAAATAATGAATCACCCAGCATATCTTTCACATACAAATAACCCATGGCTGGTTTAGGGTAACTGTCGGTAAATATCGATGCGCCGGTCAACCCCGGTGTAAGTGTAATTATAGGCAGATCTTCTTCGGTGCCTGCGCTTGCTTCATAGCCGTCCATCCCGTATTCGTCGACAAGACCCGGCCTGATCACAGGGCTTATCAACCATTCGGCTATAGTAGCCCACCCTTCATCCATCCAGCCATACTTTGTTTCGTTAGTGCCCATATAAAAGGGGAACATTGTATGGAATATCTCGTGATCGGTTAGTTCAATATCCTGCTCTACATTATCAAGGGGGTTATCATTAACCATCATTGGGTATTCCATTTGGTCAAGCCCGTCGAATATAGTTTCATGCGGGTAGGGATATGGCCATTTAGGGAACTGGTAGCTCATGGTTTCAACCGTTTTGCGGGCATAGTTTATTACCGGCAAATAGGTATTATGTGAAGTGTTGTACACCGCATCAACCCTTGTGCGCCTTTTGGTTATGGGGTCAACTATCAGGCTGCTTGCTTGCCATGCATAATGGTTGCTGATGGCTACGGCAAGGTCGGTAACACTATCGGCCTCAATCTTCCAGGTATGCGTGGCACCTTTGGTGGTTACAGCATTTGATTTTTGGTCGGCAGCGGTTATTATGTCGGTTACTTCGTCGCTCTGCTCTGCGGCTGCTATGCGGTCTACTATTTTAGGTTGATAAACTTCATCTGCATTTTTCAAATTACCTGTTGCCCAAACCTCGTAATTGCCTGGCACGGTTATCTCGGCATTAAAATGGCAGAAATCGTTATAAAACTCTTCGGTACCGAGGTAGGGATGCTGGTTCCAGCCATCAATATCGTCATAAACAGCTACGCGCGGGAAGAAATAGGCAATAAAAAATGCGCCCGAATCAACCTGGCCGGTACGTATGTGTGATGTTTTATTAAGGATATAAGAATAGCTGATGGTAAAGTGTATTTTTTGTTTGGACGATAATGTTGGTATGGTAAGCACCATGTTCGTGCCATCAATACTCCATTTTTTTGCGGGTTGAACTTGCTGATCAATGCTTAGCTTTTGTATCTGTACACCATTGGTTTCGTCGGCAGGGCTTACCTTCATATTGCGGATAGCGCCCTTCATATATAAGTTAGGATATAGTTTAAAATAAACCTGTCCAAGTGTGTCGGGGCTGTTGTTGGTATAATCAATATCAACAACGCCATTTAATACGCGGCTTTTTGGATTGAAATTTACTTTGATGGTATAGTCGGCCTTGTTTTGCCAGTAATTTTTACCCGGTGCACCATTTGTGGAGCGGGTTCCATTAACATAGGTTTGCTGTAGGTTTACGGGTATAGGTAAAGCCGTTTGCCCAAAGCTATGTATGGCAAAAACCACTGCTATTGCCGTGAATGTTTTTTTCAGATGCATATTAAAAGTAACGCTTATACGAGCCGGCAAATATAATGTTTGGAATATAAATATTTGATGGTACAGATTTGAGCAATAGGCTATTATATTGCCCAATGGTTAAAATTGAGCTATTTTATAACTATGATGCAGGTAAAACTGTTATTTTGTTACGGTGAAAACAGATATACTCATAATCGGTGCAGGTGCAGCGGGGTTAATGGCTGCCTTTAAGCTCTCAACTAAATATAAAAATGTAATTGTATTGGAAGCCCGTGACCGTATTGGCGGGCGTATACACACTATTGAAAATAGCAGGCGCGACAACATTGTGGAATTAGGGGCGGAATTCGTCCATGGTGATTTGCCTGTTACCTTGAATTTATTAAAGGAGGCTGCAATTGCTTATGGCCCTGCGGGCGGTGCAATGGTACACTATAAAGATAGCCGGTTTACAAAGGATGAACATTTTATTCAAGGCTGGGACGTGCTGATAAAAAAACTTGATGAGCTTAAAGAGGATACTACCTTGTACGATTTTTTGCAGCAGTATTTTCATGAGGACAAATATAAAGCGTTAAGGGATTCGGTGATCAGGTTTGTATCTGGTTATGATACGGCCGACCAGCGCCGGGCAAGCTGCTTTTCCCTGAGAAAGGAATGGGAAAATGAGGACGATGGCGCGCAGCACCGGGTTGATACCGGTTATTGTACGATGATAGATTACCTGGCCGATAAGGTTCAATCTGGTGGCGGCAAAATTCATCTTAATTCAATAGTAAAGCAGATAGACTGGAAGGCGGGAGATGTAAAAGTTATAACAGGTAACGGCATTTTATACAGTGCCGAAAAATTGGTTATTGCGTTGCCGTTGGGTGTTTTACAAGCTGATAAAAAGGAAAGGGCCGCAGTGACTTTTCACCCTGCCATACAGGAGCAAAGCCGGGCGATAAATGATATTGGGTTTGGTGCTATCATAAAAATATTATTGGAGTTTGATGCGCCGTTTTGGGAGCAGTATGATGATAATTTAAAAGGTATGGCCTTCCTTTTTTCGGATGAGGAGATACCAACCTGGTGGACACAGGCTCCTAATCATTCGCCTCTACTTACCGGCTGGCTTGGCGGGCCGCCTGCTGCGGATAAAAAGGATATGACTAATGAAGAGCTATTGCAAATCGCGCTTATTTCGCTTAGTCATATTTTTAAGTTGGGTGTGGATGAACTGAAGGCCAAATTAACAGCATGGAATGTAGTTAACTGGACGACTGATCCATTTACTTTGGGTTCGTATAGTTATGATACCGTGCCCTCGCACCGGGCAAAGGCAATATTGAACAAACCTGTTGAAAATACTTTGTTTTTTGCAGGCGAATATTTGTACGAAGGTGCGGCAATAGGGACAGTGGAGGCTGCGTTGAGTAGTGGGGAAGCAGTTGCGAGGATGATATTGGATCAGGGTATTTGAAAGAGTATTTTTAAATTAAGATTTACTTCGGCCAACTGAGTGTGATTTATACTTCCTATTGTACCAACAATTAAGTTGTTGTCAATAGTTGCTATTTTGCTTAACCTTACAAGTGATGGTTTTTTAATGCCATTTTTTGCTTGAGGTTGCAAAACAATATCAGTAGGTTCCAGCCATTGTAGCTGTGTTGTTATGAAAGAAACAGTTATATCAAGCGTGTTTTCAATCAATATTAATGCAGGACGTAGTTTAGTTCCCGATAAATTGGTAAAAGGAAATGGAATGAGTACTATATCACCTTTAGACATTAGTGCTTTTCTTTGGTGTCCTCAACCGAATAAAGATCTTCCTCGTCATTCAAAAAGGAAAAAGCATCGCTGTGTTCAACAATAATTTGAATGCCTTTCTGTAACAGGTCATTCTCGTATTTTTTCATTATGTAATCAGCAAAATCAGCTACTTCTTCTGCCTTTTCATCAGGTAAAACACTAAGTGTTTTTAAAGTTTTTTGTATGATCGCTTCCCTAGTCATGATACTCAAATATAATAAAAATTATTTTAAAGCTTTTCCGGCGACCAATAATTCCCCGATATGATAATCATATTCAGCAACTTGATGGTATTGTCGTAATAATCAAAGTCCTTCATTTTAAACTGCATGCTATAGCCCCACACGTGGTTCAACCATTGCTGGTTGTTTTTGTCAACCATAGCCGATACGGCAAAAGGCGTAATAAAACTCAGTGCCTCAAAATATCTTCCTTTAATATCATTACCCGCCAAGGTATAACCTGCGGATAGGTTATAAGTATTGTTATCGGTGGTTTCCCGTATCCAATGGTTTATTCTCTGCACAAATGCTTTTGATCGCACATCACCGGTTAATAAATAATCGGTTGCTATGCGCCACGGTACGCGGCAGGCATTGTAGTTATAATAGCCGTCATACGCCGATTCCAAATAATGCGGGTGCGCGGGTTGTGGCTTTTTGTTGATGTGTACAATGAAGTCGGGCACCAGCCCGGCATCGGGGCTATATTCATCCTGCATTAAATGGAATAGCTGGTAGCCTTTATCAATAACCTTGTTCCATCGACTATCATGCGTGGCTAAGGCAAATGCCTTGAAGTTAGCAGGCATAAAATCCGATGAGCGGGTATCGGTATAATCTTTGCTTTCATCCTCGATGCCATTGCTTATTAAAACTGACCACGTTTGATGATTGATCTCGTACTGCATAATATCGGCGATCATGCTTTTCGCTTGTTGCAAGTAGTTAATAGCGCCTGCGCTGCTCCATTGTTTATCGGCTAATAACAGGGAGTAAGCAATATCCATATCCCCATCCGTGGCCGATGTTTTATCCATATCCTTGTCATTTACATTCTGTGCCCAGTCCATTAAATGGGTGCCACGGTTACTGGGGTGTGCTTTATAGTAGCGGTATAAGTTATCATAGATGTTTTTTGCTGATGGATCATATCCGGCCATTAGCGCTACTATCACCATGCCGTAACCCTGGCCCTCTGATACGCATTGTTTACCGTCTTTTCCCTCAAACCAGATATAGTCTTCTGCTTTGCCCGGAGTAGTTTTTATAAAGCGGGCTTTCCATTGGGTGTAAAAGTTTTCGGCGGCTTTGTCTAATTGTAGTTGGGTGATGTGGTTAGGCTTGATAGTGCCTGCGGAATATTTTACGTGTTGGGGAAATGGGTGAGAAGGTTGTTGGGCAAAAATGTAGTTACTCAACAGCAAGAATGATAAAATAAAACATTTTTTCTTCATGTTTCAAAAGACATTAAGAAATCTGTTCTCCATTTTTCCAATAACTCTGTCCGGTTATATTTCCGTGTTCATCCCATACAGTGTAAATACCCTCAAGTTTATTAAACCATATGGAAAATTCTTCTTCAATTTGTCCTGATCGGGAATAAAGTCTTTGAAATCCACCCATATGCCCATCAGTAAATTCTGATTCTCCAACTAATACACCATTAATAAATTCTTGAATAACTCCTGTCAATGGTTGACCTTTGTAGTAGTAAATAATTCCACCTCCCGAATCTGTTCCCCTCTCTTCAACGTCATCATAACTAACTTTTAGAGTCATAACTCTAATACTGGTAATTCTTAAAATCCGCGGCCTGGTTAACGCCTAATGGTTTGGTAAATATCATGGCGGGGTGAACTATTGGCTGTTTCCTAACTTCATGCTCTTGTATTACAGTTTTCATTTCTTCTGAATCAATACTCATATCTGCGCCGGAGAAATACATTTTCAGGCACTCCAAAAAGTTTTGAATGGCCGGGGTTTGCTTGCAGGTAGCCGCGAACCATGAACGGCTGGCGACACTGTGGTGCATGGGTATAGCCACGATGTTCTTGTTTTTCAGGTAAGGCTCAACTATCCAGTCGGCCATAACGCTTATCCCTAAATTGGCGTTCACCATTTCAATGGTGGCATCGGTATAATGTATGCGGTGCAGGGTTTTGGGTTTTACCTGTTGTGCCTGTATTAATGCTTCAATCATCGGCGTATCCTGGTATGAGGGGTCGTAGAGCGGTAATATCAGCTCCTGGTCCTGGAAATCAGAGATGTCAATAACCTCTTTTTTCGACAGCGGATGATCTTTACTGATGATAGCGCACAGGTGGTCATTAAAAATAGGTTCGTAGCGTATTTTGGTGTTTACCATTTGCGTGCGGATGATACCTATATCCAAATCGCCGTTCATTAAATATTCTAACGGGCGGCGGGTGGCGTCGGATAGTATCTGTATGTTGATATCGGGCCAGCGCGATTTGTAGTATTTTATTATGCCCGGCAGCCAGTGATAAGCCGTATAGCACTGCATACTGATGCTTAATTTGCCGGTTTTGCCGTGCTTGTAGTTGTTAATATCCTCTTCAAGCGACTTCATTTCGGCCAATATTTTTTCGGCGCTGCGCAAAAAACGGTAGCCTTGTTCAGATAAATGTAACTTTTTGCCATTCCGGTTGAATACATCTATTCCTAACTCGCGTTCCAACTCTTTTAACTGGTGACTAAGGGCCGATTGTGTAAGATGCAGTGTAGCAGCGGCTTTGGTAAGTGTTCCGTCTTTTGAAATGGTATCTATCAGGCGAAAATGGTGAAGGGCGATATTCATATATTACTTTTATTAATCATTACCACAAAATTAATTCATTTTTTTCATATAGCCTATAGCTTTAATTTTGTCGCTACAAATACCGCATATGTCACTTGCAACATCTAAACGTTTCTTACTAAGTTTATCGGGTATTTTCTTATTCATAAACGTACAGGCCCAGCAAAAAGTACTGGATATAAAACAAGCCGAACAAATAGCACTATCAAATTATGGTACTATAAAGGCCAAAGCAAACCAGCTCAACGCATCAAAAGCCTCATTAAAAGAAACTAAAACCGAATACCTGCCCGACCTGAACATATCGGCGCAACAAGCGTATGGTACTGTGAACGGCACCAACGGCCCCATCTCAGGCTACCACGGCCTTGCCGTAGCATCAGCAGGCCTGGCACTACCTAATCAAAACTGGAACGCGGCTTTCGGCTCGCTGTATGTAGCCAACGTAAACTGGGATTTTTTCAGCTTCGGCAAATCGAAGGAGAAGATAAAGGTGCAAAAGTCGGTTGTTACACTTGATGAAAGCGACCTTGTGCAGGAGCAATTTGAGCATGAAATAAGGGTAGCGAGCGCCTATTTAAATTTACTGGTGGCCCAGCAGTTAAGCAAAGCGCAACAGGATAACCTTAACCGTACGCTCGACCTGCAAAAGGTGGTGGTAGCCCGCGTAAAGAACGGCCTGAACCCCGGCGTGGATTCATCATTGGCTAATGCCGATATATCAAATGCCCGCATAGCACTTACCAATGCCGAGCAAACCGTGCAGGACCAAAGCAACCAGTTGGCACAGTACTTAGGCATCCCGCCGCAGGATTTTGTGTTAGACAGTACTTTTGTAACCAAAATACCCGCCAATATACTAGCGCAGGCTAACACGAGCGTTAACGGTCACCCGGTACTAAACTTCTATCGCAATCGCATAGGGGTAAGCGATGAGGAAGCGAAATATCTGAATACGTTTAACTATCCTACGTTCAGCCTGTTTGGTATTTACCAGGGACGGGGCTCAGGATTTAAATCGGATATTGCTGCGAATCCCAATGATTACAGCAGCAGCTATGGCGCGGGCGCCGACCCAACTCGCTATAATTATTTGCTGGGTATAGCTTTCTCCTGGAACCTTACTAATCCTTTCCGGGTGCATTACCAGGTACAGTCGCAAAAATTCACATCAGCACAATATAAAGACGAATACAACCTGGTTGATGAGCAATTGCGCGATCAGCAGGTACTTGCAGATACAAAAATAAATAACTCGTTAAAAAATTACCACGAGGCACCCGTTGAGGTTAAGGCGGCAAGCGATGCATACACGCAAAAATTCACCCTTTATAAAAACGGGCTGGCCAACATTGTTGATTTTACCGATGCGCTTTTCACCCTGAACCGGGCTGAAATTGACCAGGACATTGCATCGAACAATGTTTGGCAGGCACTATTGTACAAGAGCGCGGCCACCGGCGATTTCGGGTTATTTATAAATAATTTTTAATAATAAGCCCCACCCAAACCCTCCCCGGTAGGGAGGGCTTTTAAAAAAAGGGGCGACGTTAAAGTCTCCCCTGCCGGGGGAGATTTAGAGGGGGCTGAATAGATACAATTTTTAATAATTAATATACACCAACACAGCTAATGGGAATGATTAAAGGGGCTTTACAGAAGCCAATTACCATACTGGTTATAGTTGCAGCATTATTCTTTTTCGGTATAAACGCTGTACGCAGTATTAAAATCGACATTTTTCCTGATCTTAATTTACCCGTAATTTATGTATCGCACCCTTATGGTGGTTTCACGCCAAACCAGATGGAGGCATACTTTGCCAAGTCGTACGTAAACTTATTATTGTTTGTATCGGGTGTAAAAAGTATCGAAACAAAAAATATACAGGGGTTAACCTTAATAAAAGTAACTTTTTACGAGGGAACTAATATGGCACAGGCCGCGGCGGAGGTCACGGCGTACACCAATAGGGCCCAGGCGGGTTTCCCGCAGGGTTCGCAGCCGCCGTTCATTTTGCGGTTTGATGCCTCGACCTTGCCAGTAGGGCAGCTGGTATTGAGCAGCCCAACACGTACTAATAACGAATTGCTTGATTTTGCATTGGTTTATGTGCGTTCGGCCTTTACTACTGTACCGGGGTTGGTAGCCCCCGCGCCTTTTGGCGGTAACCAGCGTACGGTTGTTATTAAAGCCGACCCAGAATTGCTGCGTTCTCATAATCTAACACCCGACCAGTTGGTGGTGGCGCTACGCGATAATAACCAGAACACCCCGGCAGGTAACGTGCGCATAGGCAATTTAAATTACCTTACACCGGCCAATACTACTATAAAAAATGTTGATGATTTTGGTAACATCCCATTGTACAAAAACGGAGTGCAAACGGTGTTCCTGCGCGATGTGGCTACGGTTGAAGACGGCGCAGACGTAACCCAGGGCTATGCCTTAATAAACGGTAAGCGCTCGGTTTATCTGCCAATTACCAAATCGGCATCGGCCTCGACATGGGATGTGGTACAAAACCTGAAGGCCGCCATACCGCGTTTCCAGGCATTGGTACCGCCGGATGTTAAGCTGTCGTTCGTGTTCGACCAATCGGTATATGTAATAAACGCTGTTAAAAGTTTGGCCGAAGAGGGCGCGATAGGCGCGGTGCTTACAGGTTTAATGGTATTACTGTTTTTGGGCGACAGGCGCGGGGCTTTGATCGTTATAATGACCATACCGATATGCGTTATATCCAGTGTGTTCTTCCTGTATCTTTTCCATCAAACCATAAACATCATGACGCTGAGCGGGCTTTCGCTGGCTATAGGTATTTTGGTTGATGAATCGACAGTAACTATTGAGAATATCCACCAGCATTTTGATATGGGCAAGCCAAAAGCGTTGGCTATTTGGGATGCCTGCAAGGAGATCGCTTTCCCGAAATTGCTTATCCTGTTTTGTATACTGGCTGTGTTCGCCCCTGCGTTTACCATGACAGGTATCCCCGGTGCTTTATTCCTGCCGCTTTCGCTGGCGATAGGTTTCGCCATGATCGTGTCATACCTTATGGCCCAAACCTTTGTGCCTATTATGGCTAACTGGGTGATGGTTAACAAACACGAGGATAAGAGCCATAAGGATGGTTTTGCGTTGGATGATGAAGGCGACGCCTGGGAACAAAAAGAGCTGGCTATTAAAAATGCGACATCGGGCAGTGATCATAAGCTAACCGGGTTTGATAAATTCAGACTGCGGTTCCTGGGCTGGATGGATAAAATGCTGCCTAATCGTAAGCTCATCGTATCTGTTTATGTTATCGGTGCGTTTGGCCTTGCTATTTTGTTTTTTGCCAATATCGGGCACGACGTACTGCCGAAAGTGAATTCGGGTACCTTCCAGGTGCGTTTGCGCGGTGCTGATGGTACCCGGCTTGAACGTACTGAAACAAGTACTATAAAAGCGCTGCATGTTCTGGATTCGTTGGTTGGTAAAAATAATATCGCCATTACCTCAACTGTAGTGGGTACGCACCCGTCCTCGTTCTCGACCAACCCGATATATATGTTTATGGCCGGGCCGCAGGAAGCTGTTATGCAGGTTCAGTTAGCCGAAAGGTACAAGGTGAATTTGGACGATCTGAAAGAACGTTTCCGTAACGCCATGAAAAAGTCGCTGCCTGATGTGAAAATATCATTCGAGCCTATTGAGCTAACGGATAAAATATTGAGCCAGGGTTCACCAACACCTATTGAGGTAGCGTTTACCGGCAAGAATAAAAAACAAAATGTAATTTTTGCCGATAAACTGATAAGGAAATTGGATAGCATCAACTACCTGCGCGATGTGCAGATAGCACAATCCTACAAATATCCTTCTATCGACATAAATATCGACCGTACACGTGCCGCCGAATTGGGGGTTAGCGTTAATGATATATCGCGTACGCTTACAGCATCTACCTCATCATCGCGCCTTACTGAAAAAAATGTTTGGATTGATGAAAAGGCAGGCTTGAGCTACCAGGTACAGGTTGAAGTGCCTGAATATAAAATGAGCAGTTTGGACGATATCAGGCAGATACCGGTATTGCCCGGACAGCAAAGGCCGATACTGGGCGATGTAGCCGATATAAAGGTTGATACTACTTACGGAGAAAACGATGATATTGGCGCTGTACCAACGCTTTCGGTTACCGCCAACATCAACAAAAAAGATCTGGGTACCGCCACGGGCGATGTGCAGAAAGCTGTTAATTCATTAGGCAAACTACCGCACGGATTAACTGTACAAATGCGCGGTATGAGCCAAACGCTAACCGATACGCTCGACAGCTTGCAAAGCGGTTTGCTGGTTGCTATTTTGGTTATTTATTTAATGCTTTCGGCAAACTTCCAGTCGTTCAAGGTATCGCTGGTGGTGTTGTCAACCGTTCCGGCGGTGTTGTTCGGTTCGTTGTTCCTGGTTAAAATAACAGGGGCTACACTTAACCTGCAATCGTACATGGGTATGATCATGTCAGTAGGTGTGTCCATATCCAATGCCGTGCTGCTAGTCACCAATGCTGAAGAACTGCGTATGCACAACGGCGATGCCCTGCGCTCGGCACGTGAAGCTGTCGCCTTGCGTTTACGCCCCATATTAATGACCAGTTTGGCCATGATAGTAGGTATGATACCTATGGCATCTGGCCTGGGCGAAGGTGGTGACCAAACCTCTCCGCTGGGCCGCGCCGTAATTGGCGGCTTGCTGGCATCAACATTCGCGGCGGTATTTATATTGCCATTGGTATTTGCCTGGGTACAAGGCAGCACCACAACTGATTCTGTTTCATTAGATCCTGAAGATAAGGAAAGTAAATTCTATGTCCCATTGCACCATCATGAACATTAAAAACAATAAACTACTCATCACATTAGCCGTTTTAGCTATAAGTGTAAATTTTCTGAGCTCATGCGGGCCTGATAAAAAGGAACAGGAAGCACAGCAGCAAACCGTAGAACAGGAGAATGCGCTGGATACGCCGACCGTGGTGCCCGTGCCTGTACAAAAAGGAAAGCTGAATTCGAGCATTACTATTCCCGGCGAGCTGATACCTTACCAGCAGGTTGACCTGTATGCCAAGGTGAACAGCTATGTAAAAACTTTATTGGTTGATATAGGTTCGCAGGTACATAAAGGGCAGTTGATGGCAACGCTGGATGCGCCGGAGATACAATCGCAATTGGCCGAGGCGCAATCAAGGATAGAGCAACAACAGGCATTATACATTGCCAGTAAAGCGACTTACGACAGGTTATTGAGCACCAGCAAAACACCTGGTACGGTTTCGGAAAATGATTTGGAACAAGCCGAAGCCAAAAAGAATTCAGATTTGGCTAATGTTAATGCAGCCAAATCATCATACAAAGAAGTTGCCGCCAATCTTGCTTATTTGAGCATAAGGGCGCCGTTTGATGGCGTGGTGAGCGTACGTAACGTGAATTTAGGCGCTTATGTTGGTCCGTCGGGACAGGGATCTGCCCTGCCGTTGTTTGTGGTTCAGGATCATACCCGCCTGCGTTTAGTGGTATCGGTACCTGAAAGTTATACCGGTGGTTTGAGCAATAAAAATGAAGTAAGCTTTACCGTGCGATCGATGCCAAATGAAAAATTCACCGCGCAAATAAAACGCCTTGCGGGTGCGCTTGATGAAAAGCTGCGTGCGGAGCGCCTGGAAATGGACGTTTACAACAAAAACGGCAAGCTATTACCTAATATGTATGCTGATGTAAATGTGCCTTTGCCATCGGGCGACAGCGCTATTATTGTACCTAAAACTGCCGTGGTAACATCCACCGAGAAGGTTTTTGTGATAAGGATAAACAACCACAAAGCCGAATGGGTTGGCGTACGCAAAGGCCTTGTGGCAGGCGACCAGGTACAAATTTTTGGCGACCTAAAGCCGGGTGAGCAATTGGTGAAAGTTGCTACTGAGGAAATTAGGGATGGAAGTACGGTGAAGGATGGGAAATAGAGATTAGAGACTGGAGATTAGTCGGATTTGAGGATTTTATGATTTGAAAATTCAGATCTTGGAAATCCGTTTAATCCAACAAATCCTGGTTCAGACTACTGTATCTGCTTCAAAATATCAACTCCAACTGCATTGGTGCTTTCAGCCGCGTTTGAGAGGATAACAACCGCGATATTTTTTTCGATATTAAAGGCGAAGAAGGTGCTGCTGCCGCCTGTGCCGCCATCATGGAAGTAGTAATCAACTCCGTCAACAGTAATCACGTGCCAGGCCAGCCCAACTTTAGGGGGCAGGTTATAAGTTAACTGGTGGGTAAGCGCCAGGGCCTTGGTTAGCCTTGTGGTAGGTTTGGCCATATTTGCCGCGGCAAATAACAGCAGGTTATTTAACGATGAATTTAAAGCGCCTGCCGATGCGAGGGCATCCCAGTCCCAATGTTCGGTTTCTGTGCCATCTTCATTATAAACAGTTACAAAACGTGGTTTTTGGAACAGCGACAAATGCTGCGCAGTGTTGGTCATGTTCAGCGGCTGCGTTATCATTTGCGATACCATTTGTTCAAAGCTTTCGCTACTCACATGCTCCAATATAGTGCCCAGCAAACCCACCGCGAAGTTTGAATAAACATATTGGCCGCCAAGTTTAGCTGTAGGTTTATAATGTTTAAGATAGGAGTACATCAATGCTAAGTCGTAATCTTTATAGGGGTTTGCAGCATCGCGCACATGCGTAAAAAAATCTTCGGGCAAACGTGGTAAGCCAGATGTGTGGTTACTTAGCATGAGTAGCGTAATATCATCAAGGGCGGGATTGGCGGCTACCGAATCGGGCAGGAATTTAGTGATGGGGTCGGATAATTTGATCCTGCCATCGTTCACATAATAAGCCAGTATGGTAGCGGTGAATGTTTTGGTTAATGAGCCTATCTCGAAAATATTATCGGCGTTGGGTATTTTGCCGTTGCCTTTCGCTGTTTCGCCATAGCCATAAGTGCTGATGTTGCCATCTTTAATAATCCCTATGGAAAGGCCAACAGTATTTGCTTTTTGGATATAAGCCCGGGCAGGACCGTCAACTTTGCGGTCGAGGTCGGTTTTAAGCGGGTTTGACGTTGGCGCCAGCACAGTTTTATTGCCCGGTGGTTCCTTGTAAGGCTGGAATAAGAAGAGCTGTAGTTTATCTGCATCATCCAAACTGATGAGCAATTGCAATATATTCCCCGAACTAAAAGTGAGTTTATAGGTAGCAATTTTATTGTTCTGGAAACTGATGAGCGATGCCTGCTGTATTTTCCCCAGCGGGAAAAGCTGGTTAACGCATATGTTGCGGAAGGTTTCGATGATCAGCACCTTCTTCATTTCATCACCGGCAAGCGCGTAGAGGGAATCTGCTTGTTTGGCATTGAATTGCTTTTTTACCTTTAAAAATACCGAATCAACCTTTTGCTGTTCTTTACTTTGGGCCATGGAGTTAAACGAAATGGTGCTAATCGATAAAACTAGCAGGCAAAAAAAGGCTTTTGATCTCATAAACATCGTTTAGTAAACGAATATGCAGCTAATTTATTGGCTTAAGGTGTTTGCCCGGCCAGCAGGTACAGCACTGCCATGCGGATAGCCACACCATTCTCCACCTGGTCGAGGATGATGGATTGCTTGCTGTCGGCTACATCGCTGGTGATTTCCACGCCGCGGTTTATGGGGCCTGGGTGCATTACGGTTATCTCTTTGTCGAGCGAGTCGAGTATCTGTTTGTTCAAGCCGTAAAGCATGGTGTATTCGCGCAGGGACGGGAAATATTTTATATCCTGGCGCTCCAATTGTATGCGCAGCATGTTGGCTACGTCGCACCAATTTAGGGCTTTCAGCAGGTTGTGTTCAACCTTTACACCTAACGAGCCAATGTATTTTGGTATGAGCGTTGTTGGTCCGCAAACCATTACCTCGGCGCCAAGATGTTTAAGACACAATATGTTTGATAATGCTACCCTTGAGTGCAAAATATCGCCTACAATAACCACTTTTTTGCCTGCTACATCACCATATTTCTCGCGGATAGAAAAGGCATCTAACAAAGCTTGTGTTGGATGCTCATGCGCGCCGTCGCCTGCATTTACTATCTGTGCCTTTACGTGTTTGGCAAGGAATATTCCGGCACCGGCGTAGGGGTGGCGCATTACCACCATATCTACCTTCATGGCCAGGATGTTGTTCACTGTATCGATCAGCGTTTCGCCTTTGCTTACTGATGATGACGATGCCGCGAAATTAACTACATCGGCCGATAAGCGTTTCTCGGCCAGTTCGAATGAAAGGCGGGTGCGGGTTGAGTTCTCGAAAAATATGTTGGCAATAGTTACATTGCGCAGAGAAGGGACCTTTTTTATAGGGCGGTTCAATACGGATTTAAATGTGTCGGCGGTTTCAAATATGAGTTGAATATCGTCGGGATTTAAATCTTTGATTCCTAATAGATGCCTTGTGCTTAGTCCTGCCATGTGTTTGTTTTAATATCGAACACTGAACACTGAATGTCGAATAATGAAGTAAGCTTCACTGCCGGGTCATGGTTCAGTATCGTTATTTAATTACATATTATTTTTCTTAGCTGTTTCTATGCTCTTCACAAATATCGATATTAACTGGTTGCATTCACTTTTTGCTGCTACCGTTTTATCAACGTTATGTATCGCTTTTCGCTCAATGATTTTTAAAGAGATCATTGATTCACGTAACTCTTTTAAAATTACCTTCATTTTATGGATGAAGTCATTCCTTGATTCAGCCGATTGAGCTTCTCCATAATTTAACGCAGGAGAAAGTCCTGAACGAACCAACTGACCCGCAATATAATTCCCCAACCGTGTATTGGGTAAAGCTTCAACTATATCGGTAATAATAACAGCAAAATCAATCAGTCTTTCCTCTAAATCGTATTTGGTATTGGTCATTATTACTTTATCCGATATTCTAAATTTTAACTTTCTTTACTTCGATGTTCGATATTCAGTATTCGATGTTCGATATTACTTTTATCCTATTTCGTTTCCGATAGCAGCACTATCTTATCCTCGCCATCCGTTTCTTTCCAGCTTACCACTACTTTTTGCGATGCGATGGAATCAACCTCGATACCAACATAATCGGCTGCCACGGGTATGTGCCTTGAATAGCGGCGGTCGACCAGTGCGAGCAGTTCTATTTTTTCGGGTCGGCCAAAAGCTAGCATGGCGTCCATAGCCGCGCGGATGGTGCGGCCTGTCCACAGCACATCATCCATCATGATCACTTTTTTACCTTCTATTATAAAATCTATTTTGGTTTGATTGGGCACCAGCTGTTCGCCGCGGCGACGGAAGTCATCGCGGTAAAAGGTGATATCCAAATCGCCTTGTAGTATGTTGCTATCAGGTAATATTTTGCGTAATTCTTCGGCTACACGCTTGGCTAAATAAATGCCGCGAGGCTGTATGCCAATCAGTACAGAGCCTGAAAAATCGTTATGATTCTCGATTAACTGACGACATAAACGCTGTATGGTTATCTGAAATTTTTGACCGTCGAGCAGCGTGAGGTTTTGCATCGTTTGGGTGGATTTGGGCAAAGGTAATAATTTTTTGGGGATTAAGGTGATTTGAAAAATGAATATCTGAAGTTGAATTTTTGAATATCGAACACTGAATACTGAATGTCGAATATTGAAGTGAAAAACTGTTTGGTTGTAATATGGTCGTGGAATTGACATCGTTGTTTGTTTGTTTGTTTGTTTGTTTGTGACAAGAACAACAACAAAGGCGGGGAATGCGGATATGGATCAGTTTTTAATTTTTAGCAGTGGGGGTGAGAGAGACTATGAGCATTCGCGCTTTAACAACGGTAAATACCTGATAAATGGACCAATTTAATATTCCATAAAAATGATGTAGTTTAGGCTTTGTTATCAACCTTTATAACCCATGCCTGCCCGCCGTAAGTTTTTACTGTTGCTGATATTTGGAATACCCTTGCTGGTTATATTTGGGCAATGTAATATTTTCGATAGCCCTAAAGTTGATCCGCGCGGCAGCGCTTATGCCGGGTCGGAGAGGTGCATGAACTGCCATAAGGCTGTTTATAGCGATTATTTGCATGCTTCGCATTTCAGTACAAGTCGCATAGCCGACGAGCACAGCATAAACGGTAGTTTTATGCCCGGGGGCAATGTTTACACGCTAAATAAGGATACAAAAATTGTAATGGAGAAGCGTGATAGCGGGCTTTACCAGGTTGCTTATGCAAATGGCAAGATAATTAACGCGCAACGGTTTGACATTGCCATTGGCGGCATAAAGGCCGAAACTTATTTGTATTGGGCGGGTAACTCGCTATACCAGTTGCCTGTGTCATATTTTAACGCATTGAATAGCTGGACGAATAGCCCGGGATACCATAATGCTATAGCAGATTTTAGCCGGCCGGTGGGTGCTGATTGTATGAGTTGCCATGCATCGTACATGAAAACCATACAGCAGGACCAGCCTTTGCAACAAGGTGAAGAATTTGATAGGACAGCGTTGATATTAGGTATAGACTGCGAACGCTGCCATGGTCCGGCGGCGCAGCACGCAGATTATCAAACCGAACACCCGGAAGATAAGAAGGCGGCATATATAGCTGTATATTCAACACTGCCACGTATGGTAAAAATGGATATGTGTGCCATTTGCCACTCCGGGGCTTCTGATATGATGCTGCGGCCTTCGTTCACTTTTAAACCTGGCGACCGCGTGTCTGACTATAAGTTACCATCTCTATTCCAAAATACCGACCCTGCTCAACTTGATGTTCATGGCAACCAATACCAGTTACTCAAGAGCAGCCAGTGTTTTATAAAAAGCAATATGGATTGTGCTACTTGCCATAACGTACACACCAATCAGCGAGGGCAGATCGCTCTATGCTCGCAAAAATGTACAAGCTGCCATGCACAGGTTAGTCATAGTTTTATTAAAAATGACCCGGCTTTGGCTACGGCAATAAAAGGCAATTGTATTGATTGCCATATGCCAGAGAGATCATCAAACGCCATCGCGCTTAACACCGCGCAAAAAAGTACGGTTGTGCCTTATTTGGTACGTACACATCATATAGGTGTGTACACAGATATAACGAGTGAGGTGATAAGTAAGTTAGTGGGAAGGGGAAAATAGATTAAAAGGTGTGGAGCGCTTCATTAACACACCCTTGCTGCCGCACTTTCCGACACTCCTCCTCTTAAGAGGGGGATTTTAACAGGGTGAAATTTGTTGGTGACAATATCAACAAAGGCGTGAAGAATATTTACATTTAGATCACTACTTTATGGTGGCTTTTAATTACCTAAATTTATTATCATGAAAAGAATAGTTTTTTTAATCCTGTTATTATCCAGCTCCATTTTTGCGATGGCTCAAAAAAGCCGTTGGAAATTAATAATTACGCCTGATACAGTAAAAGAAAAAATATATGTTGATACAACGCGAACTCAAAAAATGGAACGTTTTGATATACACAAAAATGTTATAATATTATGGTTGAAAATTCTATCATCACCCATAAAAAAAGGTGAATATGTCCAAGAGACAGATGAAAAAATTGCAGTAGATGTTGCAGCGAATCAGCTTGAAATTAAAGCTATTCTGAAAAAAAGTAGCGGTGTCGAAATAGAAAGAAACCAATTTGAAGTATTCAAATGGGATGATGTTTTCCCCGAAACGAAAGAAGAAATATTATTATTGTATTGCAAGAGTCTTTAAATAATTTCGTGCCTAGAGCGGAGCGTCTTGATTAGTGTCATACTGAAGCTCTCGATATGTGTCATTGAAGGCTTTTACGCCACCCTTCGAGTGCCTCAATGCGCACCGCTCCCGGAAGCTTATTCATTATTGCTTATATGAGATTGCTTCGTCACTGCGCCGCGCAGCCTGCTCATTTCTCGCAATGACGGGCGGGGAAAGAGTGGTTCACAAAAAAGCCCCCTGTTTTTCAACAGAGGGCTTAAAGATTATTTAGTTAAAAGAAAGCTTATTAAGCTCCTTCTTCTGCTGAAGGCTCTGCCTTTTTAGCTGCTGCGGGAGCTGCTTTGCGGGCTTTGCTTTCGGCACCTTCCATTTGCTCTTTTAGTTGAGCAAGTACGCTAAGGTCGCCTAAAGTTGATTTTTCAACAGAATCTTTCACTTTCTTCACCGCGTTAGTAGCAGATTTTGCTTCTTTCTTACGGTTTTCGAATTCCTGTACGCGGGCATCAGCACGGGCTTCTTCCCAAATACGTGAGTGTGAAATAACTATACGTTTGTTTTCTTTGTTAAACTCAATGATCTTGAAGTCAGCTACTTCATCAGCTTTTACGCTTTTGCCGTCTTCTTTAACCAGGTGTTTGGTTGGCGCGAAGCCTTCAACACCGTAAGGTAAAGCTACGATAGCACCTTTTTCAGTTACTTTTAACACGGTACCTTCATGTATTGAATCAATAGTGAAGATGGTTTCAAAAGTATCCCAAGGGTTTTCTTCAAGTTGTTTGTGGCCTAAGCTTAATTTGCGGTTCTCAACATCAAGCTCAAGTACGATCACGTCTAATTTTTCACCTACTTTAGTGAATTCGTTAGGGTGATTAACTTTTTTGCTCCATGAAAGGTCGCTGATGTGGATCAAGCCGTCGATGCCGTCTTCAAGCTCAACAAAAACACCAAAGTTGGTCATGTTTTTAACTGTAGCTATGTGTTGTGTACCAACTGCATAACGATCAGCTGCATTTTGCCAAGGATCTGGGGTTAATTGTTTAATGCCTAATGACATTTTGCGCTCGTCGCGGTCAAGTGTTAACACTTGTGCTTCGATCTCGTCGCCAACCTTTAAGAATTCCTGTGGATTGCGCAGGTTTTGTGACCATGACATTTCTGACACGTGGATCAAGCCTTCAACACCAGGGATAATTTCAAGGAATGCGCCATAATCGGCAACAGTAACAATTTTACCTTTAACCTTTGAACCAACCTGGATGTCTTCAGTTAATGATTGCCAAGGATGTGGAGTAAGTTGTTTTAAGCCAAGAGCGATACGTTTTTTCTCATCATCAAAATCAAGAACAACAACGTTGATCTTCTGATCTAATGCTAAGATTTCGCGTGGATGCTCGATACGGCCCCAAGATATATCGGTAATGTGCAATAAGCCGTCAACGCCACCAAGGTCGATGAATACACCGAAGTCGGTAATATTTTTAACGGTACCTTCAAGTACCTGTCCTTTTTCAAGCTTAGCAACAATTTCAGTTTTTTGGTTTTCCAAATCGTCTTCAATCAGCACTTTGTGCGATACCACTACGTTTTTAAACTCGTGGTTGATCTTAACAACTTTGAATTCCATTGTTTTACCAACGTACACATCGTAATCCCTGATAGGTTTGATATCGATCTGTGAACCCGGTAAGAAGGCTTCAACGCCCATAATATCAACAATTAAACCACCTTTAGTTCTGCTCTTAACAAAACCTGTGATGATCTCATCGTTATCTAAAGCTGAATTAATGCGCTCCCATGATTTTTGAGTTTTTGCGCGTTTGCGTGAAAGTACTAACTGACCGTTAGCATCTTCCTGCGATTCAACGAAAACTTCAACTGTGTCACCGATCTTCAGATCAGGTGTATCACGGAATTCAGAAACTGATACCAAACCGTCAGATTTAAACCCAACGTTCAATACCACATCTTTGCTATTTACATTTACAACTGTACCGGTAATGATCTCGCCTTTGGTGATAGAGCTGAAAGTTCCATCATAAAGTTTTTCCATTTTCTCACGGTCGCTGTCGCTGTAATTGCCGAACTTCTTGTCATCAGCATCCCAATCGAAATCTGCATCGGGTGTAGTTTTGATCTGTGACTTGATGTCCTCAATAGAGATCGAATCAGCTTCTGATTCAATTGTCTCTTTTTCTGCAGTAGGTGCAGTAACTGTTCCCAGTTCAGCCTCTTTTGCTTTTAATTCTTTTTCTGCTTCTTGTTTTTTTGCCATTAAATAATTTTTCTCCTTTTCCCAATTTTCTAATTGGGACTGCAAAGGTACGGATATATTTTATTTCAAAAAAAATTAATTTACTGTTAAATGCTGATTTTTAAGGGATTTTAATGGAAAACAGGCGTTTTTGGATGATTGCCAAGGTAAATGGCTGCTTGATTGGAGGTTGAGGCCCGGATAACGGTATAAATTGTTTCGAATAATTTCAACCCGTAAAAAATTTATAGCTTAGCATATTATAATAAACCGCCTCATGAAAAAGATCAAATACCTTTCCCTGTTTGCTTTAGTTACTTTTCATTTTACAGCGTTTGCTCAATTGGATAAACACGCTGCTGAAGCATTTATTAAACGGGTTGTACCAACCGTTGCCAATAAATTTGTGGTGGAGGAAATACCTGCCGAAAAAGGTAAGGATGTTTTTGAACTGCAAAGCAAGGGTGGAAAGATTATTTTAAGGGGAAATAAAGGGATTTCAATAGCATCGGCGTTAGGGTATTATTTGAAGACTTATTGCCGTGATGATTTTGGGTGGAACGGGAACAATATGCACCTGCCTGCCACTTTGCCTGTGGTAAGTAAAAAGGTACGCCATGTTACGCCTTATCAATATAGATACTACCTTAATTACTGCACTTTTAACTATAGCATGAGCTGGTGGGGCTGGGAGCGCTGGCAAAAAGAGATAGACTGGATGGCGCTGAATGGTATCAATATGCCGCTGGCACTAACCGGAGAAGAAGCCATTTGGCGCGATGTGTATCATGACATGGGTTTTACCAACGCCGACCTTGACAGTTTTTTTAGCGGCCCGGCTTATTTTTCGTGGCTGTGGATGGGAAATTTGGACGGCTGGGGCGGTCCGCTGCCGCAGCATTGGATGGATAGTCATAAAGCATTACAGAAGAAGATACTGCAACGCGAGCGCTCATTCGGCATGACGCCTGTATTGCCTGCTTTCAGCGGGCATGTGCCGCCATCGTTCAAAGATAAATTCCCGAATGCTAAACTGAAGAAAACCAACTGGGGGCAGGGTTTTAACGATGTGTACTTGCTTGACCCAACCGACCCGATGTTTGTGGAGATAGGAAAAAAATACATTGAATCACAAACAAAGGAGTATGGCACCGATCATTTATATTCATCGGATACTTTTAATGAGAACACGCCGCCTACCAATGATTCAACTTTTTTAAGCGGGGTGAGTAAAAAGATAATCCAATCAATGACGGCTGCTGACCCCAAGGCCATATGGGTGATGCAGGGCTGGTTGTTCTTCAATGGCGGTGATTTTTGGAAACCTACACAAACAAAAGCCCTGCTGAATGCCGTGCCTAATGACCATATGATCATATTAGATCTTTATAGCGATGAGCATCCCGTATGGCAAAATAAGGAATCGTACTACGGCAAACCGTGGATATGGAACATGCTGCAAAATTTTGGCGGAAATTTAAGTTTGCACGGCTGCATGCAAAACGTGGCTGCTGAACCCAATAAAGCATTGCACGAATCGAAAAATATGGTGGGCATAGGGCTGACGCCTGAGGCAATACAGCAAAACCCCGCCATATTTGAATTGATGATGGATAATACCTGGGGAACTGAGCCAATCGACCTTAATTGGTGGCTTAAGGATTATGCAACCCGCAGGTATGGGAAAACGAATACAGATATTAATAAAGCCTGGCAGCTGTTATTAAAAAGCGTTTACAGTACTATACCCGTGCACTCGGGTGTGGCATCCATAATAACAGGCAGGCCAAGCTTGCTCATGGGTGACGACTGGAGAGTGGACACCGTTAAGCATTACGACGCGCGGCCGGTAGTACAGGCATGGCAGCTGTTCATCAAGTCGGCAAATGGGTTAAAGGGTAGTGATGGTTTTCAGTATGATTTGGTTGACATTACCCGGCAGGTAATGGCTAATTATGCGAACGAACTTCAGCCTAAAATTATTGAAGCTTATAAGGCGCATGATATAGCTGGATTTAAACATTACAGCACAGCGTTTTTACAGCTTATGGACGATATGGACGTGCTGCTGAGTACCCGCCAGGATTTTCTATTAGGCAAATGGATAAACGAAGCCCGGTCAAATGGTATAACCCCGCAGGAAAGCGACCTGTATGAACGCAACGCCCGCGACCTTGTTACCCTGTGGGGCGATAAGAACAGCCCGTTGCGCGAATACTCCAACCGCCAATGGGGTGGGTTGATAAAAGGGTTCTATAAACCGCGCTGGCAAATGTTTTTTGCTGCTTTGGATCAGTCATTAGCAAATAAAACACAATTTGATGCTAAGGCTTTTGAAAATAAAGTGAAGGATTGGGAATGGGCGTGGGTAAATAAACATGATAAATACCCGGCCGTTACAAGCGGTAATTCAGTTGAAGTGGCAAAACGGATATTTAATAAGTACGGTGCGCAGGTAATGTCGGCTTATAAATAACATCAGGAGATGGTGAGCTTGCTGTTGATCTCATCAAAAATCGACATAAAGTTATCGTAAAGCTGCTCGCGGTAAGCTATTAATACTTCATTCATAGCTTCTTCATGCTTGTCGGTAAATGGGTCGCGCCATACGCGCATACATATCCTTTTGAGGGCGTAGGCTATTTTGGGTGTTTCGGAATAGGTGTGCAGGTAACCATCCTTTTTAAAGCCGTTAAAAAAACGGAAGAATTTAGTGGTGTCGGCCAGGCCGGCGAAAGTTAAAAATTCCTGTATTACTTCATCATCACAGCCTTGCATGTGGTTGTAAAAATCATTTACATCTATTTTGTTGGTGGTGATGAGCAGGTTGTCTAATATCAGTTCTAAAGCTATGTGGCCCAAAAAGAAGGGCTTTACCGGCGAGCCTTCAATAACCGGAGCCAATTCCTTCTTTAATTGGTGCGAATGGGTAAGGAAAAAATCGGACGAGTGGAAATAGCGGTCGACCTCCAAATGCTTGTTCCAGCCCGTTATAATGTGGTTTACAGATTGATTTTGATGGTGTAGTTTCTCAGGGTGAAGTACTATGGTTTTATCAGCATTTTTCAACAGGTCGGGCAATACCGTGCCTAAAATATGGTAACAGTTGGTAACGTCACGGTCGAAATAATAATGCGATAGAAAATTCATAACGAGGCCTTAACAAAATATCCAATTAGCTCAATATACGGAAAAAATGTAAAGCCCACCTCAATTGAACGGGAAAAAAGCAGATTTTACACTATTCTGCTATATTTGCAACCGCTTTAAAACGATAAAGAATATACGATGAATTTTGTTGAAGAACTACGCTGGCGCGGCATTTTGCATGATATAATGCCCGGAACCGAGGAACTGTTGAATAAGGGTATGGCGGCAGGCTATATAGGTTTTGACCCAACTGCCGACTCGCTGCATGTGGGCAGCCTGGCGCAGATCATGACCCTGATACACTTTCAACGGGCAGGCCATAAGCCTTATGCGCTGGTTGGCGGCGCTACCGGCATGGTGGGCGACCCCTCAGGTAAATCGGCCGAGCGTAATTTATTATCGGAAGAAGTATTGCAGCATAATTTAGCCGGGATACAAAGTCAATTGGAAAAATTCCTGGATTTTAACAGCGGCGCAAATAGTGCCGAGATGGTTAATAATTACGACTGGTTCAAAGATTTTTCGTTCCTGAATTTCATACGCGATGTGGGCAAACACATTACCGTAAATTATATGATGGCCAAGGATTCGGTGAAGAACCGCATCAATGGCGATACTGGTATGTCGTTCACTGAATTTACCTACCAGCTGGTACAGGGCTATGACTTTTACTATTTATGGAAACATAAGAATTGCGTACTGCAAATGGGCGGCAGCGACCAATGGGGCAATATTGTTACAGGTACTGAACTTATTCGCCGTAAAGACGCGGGTGAAGCATATGCTTTAACTACGCAATTGATAAAAAAATCAGACGGCAGCAAATTTGGCAAAACTGAAGGTGGCAACATCTGGCTTGATCCGCAGAAAACATCGCCCTATAAATTTTACCAGTTTTGGCTGAACACCAGCGATGCTGATGCGAAAACTTACATCAGGATATTTACCCTGTTTGATGAGGCCACTATAAATGCTCTTGAAACCGAACAGGATGCCGCGCCTCATTTGCGCACCTTGCAAAAAGCGCTGGCAAAAGATATTACCATACGGGTACATGGCGAGGCCGAATATGAAAAAGCCATAAAGTCATCAGAGTTTTTATTTGGCAATTCTGACATTGCATTTCTGAATGAACTGAGCGATGCTGAAATCATAGGCATTTTTGAAGGTGTACCTAATTTTACTATTGAAAAAAGCGCACTGACCGCAGGTATTAACGCGGTTGACCTGTTGGCGGCACAAACAGCAGTGTTTCCGTCAAAGGGCGAAGCCAAGAAGATGATACAGGGCGGAGGCGTTGCCATCAACAAGGCTAAAATTGGCGCGGCTGAAGATGTTTACAATATTGATACGTTGATAAACGAAAAGTTCATTATTGTACAAAAAGGAAAAAGAAATTATTTTTTGATCATTGCTGAGTAAGGCGATAAATTGGGCGAAATGAAAGTGATTTCATATATGAAATTTACGCGGTTCCTGTTTTTTTGCTTTTTCTTATTCTTATTCTTTATTCCGTTTATAACCTTTGCAACGGTAGACCCATCGTGGACTACCCCTGTTGCGCCGTTTCAGATTGCAGACAACCTTTATTATGTTGGAAGCCAGGATCTGGCCAGTTATCTTGTTGTTACTCCGAAGGGGGGCATTTTAATTAATGCAAATCTTGCTATATCTCCGTCACAAATAAGGATAAGCGTGGAAAAACTGGGGTTTCGCTGGAAGGATATTAAAATATTACTCAATAGCCAGGCACATGATGATCATATGGGTGGTGCAGCAGAAATTATTCGTGAAACACATGCAAAGAATATGGTGATGGACGGTGATGTAAGTGTAGTTGAATCTGGTGCACGTACCGATTTCCTGTGGACGTCGCCTAATGTTCCAGGATATGCACCGTCGCACGTGGACCGTGTGCTTCATGACGGGGATACGGTTAGCCTTGGTGGTGTAGTATTGATTGCCCATAAAACTGCCGGCCATACGCGCGGATGTACAACCTGGACAATGCGGTCGCGTATTCCGGGGGAACCGGCAAAAACAATACGAAATATTGTTATTGTTGGCGGCGTAAGCTTTTGGTCAGAATATCATTTCGTTCCTACAGCAGCCCATCGCGTAAGTTACCCTGGCATTGCGCAGGATTTCAAACATACTTTTGCTGAATTGCGCATTTTGCCGTGTGATATTTTTCTTGGCGCCCATGGCGGATATTTTGGTTTGCTCGAGAAGCTCCGGCTTTATCCCCAAAAAGGGCCGCGTGTTTTTATTGATCCGAAGGGTTACAGACAATTTGTGGTTAGTTCTCAAGAAAGCTTTGAGAAAGAATTAAGCAAACAGCGTGCTGACGCTGCTCATTGATATGAAATCACCGATTGATATCATTTATCCAGTTAAATATTTATAATCACATTGTTTAAAAAAAAGGCATTTGTCAGCTTAAAAAAGTGAAAAAAGATTACTTGATAATTGTTAGAGAATAATTTGGAAATCCGACAAATGGTGTGTAAATTTGGATAAATGTCGCAAAAAATAAAAGGCAAATTAACCGAAAATGAAAAAAAGCTAGAGCTTATAAGTTTAGCTGAAATTGCTATATCCGAAATTTTGAATGATATAGATTTAGTGACTACAACTAAATCAAAAAAATCCTATAGTCAAACATTTACTACTAATTCAAAGGATAGGAATCAGTCCATGGAAGATCAATTGCGCGAATCTCGCGAACGTATTATGCGTTTAAAGGATTTGAGCCTTAAGTTAAGAAATGGGAACATGCAGGAGATGGAAAATATTCCTGCTTATAAACGTAAGGAATTAGCTATATCGTCAAAAGAAAATAGTAGTATTTTAAGTTCAAATACTCAGGGCGAAGCAAGAGCTTTTAGTACTCTTTCTTCTGGATTTGATGCTATTAAACTATCTAGGCAAGGTTTAGCTAAGCAGGAATTAACATCCTTTGCAAAAAAAATGTCTTTGACTGTACAGGAATTGGCTAATGTAATGCATATTTCAGAACGAACTTTACAACGTTATGATGACAATGAAATTGTAAGGCCCGAATATGCAGAAAAAGCTATTGAACTTGCCCGTCTTTATAATCGGGGGGAAGAAGTTTTTGACTCCATGGATAAATTTAAATTATGGATGAAATCTCCAAGTTTTGTCTTCAATGGTGAATCCCCTATTTCACTTTTAGATACTTCAGCTGGGTTTGATATGGTTTTTAAAGAACTTGGCCGCATTGAATACGGAATTTTTGCTTAATGATACTGTACCGGATTGTAAAAAGTAAATATGCGGATGATCTGAGTGGAACAGGTGCGCGTTTATTTGGGGGCAGATGGAATAGCGAAGGCCAATCTGCGATCTATTTAGCTTCATCAAGGGCATTAGCTGTACTTGAAGTATTGGTTCACTTAGTGCCGTTATCAATACCAAGTAACTACTTTGTAGTGGAGGTTGAAGTGCCTGATAATAGTTTTTTACAAATTTCCATCAAGGATTTACCGAATAACTGGGACAATAATTATCCACCTCCTTCCTTAAAAAAAATAGGAGATGATTTTTTAAAAAAGGGAACTCATTTAATGATGAAAGTTCCATCAGCAATTGTTCCTATGGAATATAATTACCTGGTTAATACCGAGCATCCTGATATGAAGAAGGTGAAAATTTCAAGAAAAGAGCCTTTTCATTTTGATAAAAGGCTCTATAATAATTAAAGATCGCTTAATAATTCCAGTTTCTTTTGGTTGTATTCTTCCTGTGAGATGAGGCCGTTATCAAACAAATTCCTTAATTTTTTTAGTTTTTCGGTTAATTTATCCGGTTTTGGCGCTGCTACTACGGGCTCTTCGTGTACAACTGGCGGAGCTGCAATAGGGGCTTGCTGTTGTACAGGCTGAAATGGTGCAGCAAACGCAGCAGGAGCCTCGAATTGCATGGCGCCTGATTCCGCGCGTTTTTCTTCCAGATCGCGGAGGCGGCGGGCTTCGCGTTCGGCTTCTTTACGTTCCTGTGCGTATTGGTATAGCTTGCGGGCCTGTACCTTTGGCAGGTAGTCGACACCCATTTCGGCACCGCCGGTGGTTTTCACGCTGAATATGGCACCTATTATTTCTTCTTTGGTGTACACATCAACAATGTCTTTCCAAACAAAATCAACAAATTTTATTGATAAGCCTAAGTTAGCAGGCGTGAAGAACAATATACGTTTATTGGTAAGCGCGATACAATCGGGCAGAATGTTTACCAAGGGCTTTTTTTGAACGGCAATGTATAGAATATCCTCGCCGGTTGTAAGCAGGTCGACAAGTCGTAAATAAACTTTTTCAACCGCTTTGGGGTCCTGCTCGTCATTCAAAAATTTCTCAATCATATAAGTATGAATTTTATTTCCAACGCAAAAATAAGAATATTATGTTATTGGCACATTAAGTTTTATGCTATCAGTAAATTACATCCGCGGATGTCGGCATTATCAAAGCGGCCGAGTATCTCGAAAGAGCCATCGGCATAAACTTTGCCCAAATCCTGGGTGGCTATGAATGAGCACGAGTTGATGTTGGCAAGGTCGATAATGTTTACGCCACCTGTTTTGCCATCGGTAATTAAGCTTATGGGGTCGTTGGTGTCGCGGGTGATGATGCGCATCCAGGGTGGGGTGCTGAAAATGCCGTTTCCTTTTGAGTAGGCCTGGGATAATAGTTCCGTCATGCCGTATTCGGAATGTATGGCACTAACGCCAAAACCTTTGCATAATGTTTCGTGCAGTTCCTCGCGTATCATTTCTTTGCGTTTGCCTTTCATACCGCCGGTTTCCATAACTATTAATTCGGGGAAGTTGATGGGATGTTGCTCAACAAAATCAAGCAATGCGAAAGTTACACCAATTAACAGCGTGGGTTTTTTGGCTTGCTGTTGTTTTTTGAGCTGATGGTATAAATCTTCATAGTTATACAAATAGAAGCCGCTATCAGAGTTTTCTGATTGTTTTATCAGGTCATCGGCCATGTAAATCAGGGATGAGCCTTCGCGTTCAAGGTATGATGGGAGCAGGGCTAATAGGGTATAATCCTTTATATCACCATAAAATAACCGGAATGCACGGCGGAAGCTTTCTACGTACCAGCTTACATCGGTAACCAGGTGCCTGCTGGTTGTTATGCCTGTAGTGCCCGAACTGCTGAAGGAAACTTCAACAGGATAATTGTTACTGACTACGGCGTGCGATTTAAAGAATTCGACAGGTAAGAAAGGTATTTGCTCAATTTGGTTAACTTTGGTGGCATCAACTTTCAGGCCTTGAATAAATTTGTTGTAAACGGCGCAGTTTGCTGCCTGGTGCCTGAAAACCCGGAGGGCAGCTGCATTAAATTGGGCGTTGATGGAAATGGAAAATACCTGTTCTTTACTCAAACTCATTATAGAGCAAAGATAGTTATTCAAGGATTTGTAATTACAGGATATTTAAGCAAACAAGTGTGGATTTGATGGGTTAAATAAGAAAACATTAACAATTAAAATAACATCACCCATGAAACTATTAAAATTTTTGAAGTTGCCGCTTTTATTAAGCGTCTTCATTGTACTGGCATCTGCTACTGATGCCAGTAAAGAAACAGAACGTATACATAACGCTGCCAATGTGCTTAAGGACTTTGGTAAGATGAAAGAAAGTATACCGCATGAATTGCTGAAGGAATACAACGGCATAGTGATCATTCCGCATATGATAAATGCCGGGCTGGGCATAGGCGGCAAGCATGGTAATGGCGTTGCCATGGTAAAACTGGATAACGGTAAATGGAGCGACCCGGTTTTTGTTACGCTTAATGGCGGCAGCTTTGGGTTGCAGATTGGTGTACAATCGGTAGACCTGGTGTTGGTATTTCGTCATAAGGGAGTGTTGACCAAAGTTAAAAACGGCGACTTTACCATTGGTGGCGATATATCCGCCGCGGCCGGCCCTGTTGGGCGTAGCTCGACCGCAAGTACAGATTATAAGCTACAGGCCGAAGTGTATTCATACTCGCGCAGCCGTGGGTTGTTTGCCGGTATAACTATTAATGGTTCGAACCTTGGTATTG
>CAIWRU010000206.1 GCA_903915155.1 uncultured Mucilaginibacter sp. | reverse complement strand
CCCAAAGCCTTACAAAGCCTGGCTTTTTATATTGGCATGCTGGGCCCCAGAGTACGGGCCGAAAAAATATTTGATGAGCTAAATGCCTCAGGCATGGTTATCACGGATGCCGATATGGAACGTATTTACGCCCCGGCCGGACTAGATATCGGTGCTGTTAGTCCCGAAGAAATTGCTTTGGCCATCATTGCTGAAGTAAAAACCGTATTCGCGAGGCGTGCAGGCGGCTTTTTGCGTTTACGGCATTTGCCCATCCATGAGCGGAATTAAATCAATCATAATTCGGCTTATTAGCGTCATTTTTTAATATTTTGTTAAATTATTTTACCTAAATGAAAACGGACCGGATATTTATGTCTACCTTGCGCACTTATTAAAACAAATAGTACAATGCAAAAAGAAGGAACAGTGAAATTTTTCAACAACACTAAAGGTTTTGGATTTATTTCACCGAGTGACAACAGAGAAGACATCTTTGTTCACTCAACAGGACTCATCGACGATATCCGCGAAAATGATCGCGTTCAATACGATGAAGAAACAGGCAAAAAAGGCCTAAACGCAGTAAATGTTAAAGTCATCTAGTCAATAACTATAAGTTACTCGTAAAGCATCCGCCTCTGGTGGATGCTTTTTTGTTTTACGAGGTTTTTGTTGTAAATATAAATGCTTCCCCAGGCGCTCCGCCTCACCAGGACCTTAATTTCATTTTCAATCAATTACTGGCCAACGGATAACCTTTACTGGTCCAGTTGGTGTGCAGGTTTACCGGTAGGTTAAGCACTTTGATATGGGTAAAGCCCAATTTGGTCAGTTCGGCGAAAGCGGGTCTGATGTTGGGGCATTTGGTGAAGGGGCAGCAGCCGCAATAAATAACAATGGTTGTATTTTTGGCGTAGGCCGAAACAGTTTTTTGTAACAGCTCCATATTTTCGGCATTACTTACTGCGCCGACGTGGGTGGCGCCCCTTATATCTTCTACGGCGCCAATATTCAGAATTACGGGTTTGGCATTGGTTGATTTGATCTGGTCAGCCAGATCAGCAGGCTCAAGCAGCTGGGAGGCGTTCCAGGGGTAGCTGACAGCCGGTGCGGGTAGGGCCATTGGTTTGGTGGCTTCCTGGGCATGGGTTTTGAAAGCAGTGAAACTGATAAAAAAAAGGCAGATTAACGCGACTTGAAACCATCTTTTCATAACTACAAGAATAAATTTTTGATCAGCCCAAAGATGGACATTCTGCGCCAAAGAAGATATATAATTGGACGAATATCATTGGTTAAGCCGCCCCGGTAGGGGGGGGGGCTGCAGCTTGTTTTGGTGGCTTTCAGCGGGTAGTGTTCATGCAAAACGCGTGTAAACGCCTGTTGATGCACCTAAAATGCCTGTTTGGAAGCCAAAAAAGGGGTTTTTGGGCCCCCACCGTGTCCGGTTAATTTTGGGTTTTTTTGTAAGTGTTTTACCATCAGGGGCTTAAGTGTTCAAAATGGGCACGCCGACCGGAAATAGGAAAGCATTGATAGCCAGCTGTTTACACTGCATTTTTTGCCAAAATTTCCGGTCGTGTTTAAAAAATTAGCTAAAGTGCTGTCTGGCAGGGCATTAGCGTGAACGCCAACCGGTAATAAATCAGCCTGCCTAAAGTGCTGATAACCAGGGTGCTGTTCTCTAAAATGGCCTTTTTTCGCAGATCAATTTCCGGTGCCGTTTCGGCAGTGTGGTAAGTTGTTGTGAGTGAATTACTTAGGGGATTTTGGACCGGGAATATTTTGCAAAAGCGTTATGGAGGCGGTAGCGACTCTTCGAGAGTGGGTGGGGTGGGTACTAAGCCGCATGCAAGGCAGGGCGTATAAGTTTTCTCGGTCACCCGCCTTCACAGCCCTTGCGTTCCCTCGAAATGACATAATAGTGGGATGTCATTTCGAACGAGCGGCGTTGGGTTGGCGCGTAGGGGCGAGGAGAAAACCTAAATGACCTGCAAAATAGGTTTTTGGTTTGTGCATATTTGTTGATATAGAATTATTAGGCCTTGATTTGGTTAATAAAGCGAAATAGTATAAGATGGGCGAATTTATTTCCAAACTTGTAGTTACATTTATTATTCCATTAATTAAGTCGTGATAAATTTGAAACACCTTTAACCTTATGACACCTTTAGTTAATTTATCTCGGGCGGTAATATTTGTTGTTGTATTTTTTTTACTCAACTATTTTGTTTATTACGGATTCTCATGGCTAGTATTTAAAAGCTTTGTTTTTATAATTCAATGGAAAACGAATATGAATTGGTTTTGGTTTTGGACATTGATGGTAGCTTTGGTATTACCAGCTGTTAGTATAATTTGGTATTCTCTTAAACTTTTTACCGTAATTCTAGTTCGTTACACTGCCAGGATTTGTACCTATAAGAAATTTGCTTATTACGTTGGCGAAATTATGGTCTTCAGTCAATCAGGTTGGATTCTTTATAGATTTTGGTTTGATAACCATTGGGCTGATGTTTCACTAATATTTTTGGGAGTCGTTTTTACGATTTTGTTGTTTTCTCTAAATTTTTCATTTATCAATACATTGCGAAAGTCATTGGAAAATAAAAAAATTGAACTTTGATCGATCGGTAAAAACCTAATCAAACCCCCAATACTAAAATATTCCTATATTTAACCGTTGTTACGCTATTGTCAGTAACACCTTATCAACAATATGGCTAAATCTAAAACTCCGGAAGCAAAACCACTTGAACAGGTTCTTTTTTTAACTGCGGACAAACTCCGCAAAAACATTGATGCTGCAGAGTATAAAAGCTATGTGCTGGGATTGCTCTTTCTCAAATATGTGTCTGATGCTTTCGAGGTGCTGCACCAAAAGATCCTGAATAAAGTTGCACCGTACGAATATGATGACCCGGAAGACAAACTGGCGTACAGCGCAGAGTATGTGTTCTTTGTACCCGAGTTTGCCCGCTGGAACTATATCGTATCCCGCGCGAAACTGCCGACGATTGGCGAGGACGTAGATACCGCGATGGACCTGATCGAAAAGGAAAATCCTAAAATACGCGGGGTGCTGTTCAAACAGTTCGCACAGTCGAAGCTCGATAAGGTGACACTGGGTGAACTCATCGATGTTGTCAATAATATGAACCTGGGCGATGAATCGGCTCAACGGAAGGACTTGTTTGGTGTGGTTTATGAGTACTTCCTGGGTCAGTTTGCATTGGCAGAGGGCCGTAAAGGCGGCCAGTTCTATACGCCCCGGTCGGTGGTATCATTACTGGTTGAAATGTTGCAGCCCCTTTCGGGCAAGGTATATGACCCCTGCTGCGGTAGTGGTGGGATGTTTGTAATGTCTGAAAAATTTGTGCAGCACCACCAGGGCCGCATTGATGATATTACGATCTACGGCCAGGAAAGTAACCAAACCACCTGGAAACTATGCGTGATGAACCTGGCTATACGGGGTATTGACCCTGAACAGGTAAAATGGAACAGCGAAGGTAGTTTCCTGCGGGATGCTCACCCTGATTTGAAGGCAGATTATATCATCGCCAACCCTCCTTTTAATGTATCAGACTGGAGCGGTGAACTACTCAAAGGTGATGGCCGCTGGAAATATGGAGTACCACCGGCTGGGAATGCCAATTACGCCTGGTTGCAGCACTTCCTGTACCACCTTTCACCTGTATCGTCCTGAAATAGGTTTACACTTTTTAATTAATAATCCTGTGTTTGGTTTACAGTTTTTCTTAGTCCTATATTTAGTTTACACTTTAGTAAATATAACAGAAAAACTATTGTTGTTTGCTTGCCGTGTTCGGATGT